>CANKCX010000009.1 GCA_947480375.1 Actinomycetota bacterium | reverse complement strand
GGTGTTCTTGCACCTGGTGGCGGAACTGGTCGTCGTAAAGAAGCAGTTGCCCGCGTTCGCTTAGTTCCTGGTTCAGGAAAGTGGATCGTTAACGGTAAAGAATTAGCAGTTTATTTCCCAAATAAAGTTCACCAACAATTAGTGTCAGAACCATTCCGCACTGTTGGTGCAGAAAATGAATTCGATGTTGTCGCGCGCATTAATGGTGGCGGAACATCAGGACAAGCTGGCGCACTTCGTTTAGGTGTTGCTCGTGCGCTAAATGAAATCGATCGTGATGCAAACCGTCCTTCGCTTAAGAAGGCAGGATTCCTTGCACGTGATGCTCGTGTTATCGAACGTAAGAAGTACGGCCTAAAGAAGGCACGTAAGCGTTCTCAATACAGCAAGCGTTAATTCAACTTTCGCAATCATGGCTCTCTTTGGCACTGATGGTGTCAGAGGCATTGCCAATCGTGATTTAACTGCCGAACTCGCACTCGATTTAGCTGTCGCCGCTGCGCACGTATTGGGCGAAGTCGGTGCAATTTCAAAGAATCGTCCTAAAGCAATTGTTGGACAAGACTCTCGTGCATCTGGTGAATTTCTAGAAGCTGCAATCGTTGCTGGTTTAGCAAGCGCCGGTGTTGATGTTTATAAAGTCGGAGTTCTTCCAACACCTGCAATCGCTCATTTAGTTGCATCAACTGGCGCAGATCTTGGCGTAATGATTAGCGCATCCCACAATCCAATGCCTGATAACGGAATTAAATTCTTTGCTAAGGGTGGCGGAAAGTTAGACGATGCCCTTGAAGCTGCAATCGAAGCAAGGCTAAATGAACCTTGGGACCGACCAATTGGTCGTGACGTAGGTCGAGTTATCGTTGATGAATCAGCGAGCGAAAGATATATCTATCACCTACTTTCATCACTTTCTATCAACCTTGATGGCATAAAAGTTGTAGTTGATTGCGCAAATGGCGCATCATCAGAAGTTGCCCCTGAAGTTTATGCACGAGCTGGCGCCCAAGTTATTGCTATTTCAAATCAGCCAAATGGTTTAAACATCAATGACAATTGCGGTTCAACACATATCGAAAACTTAATTGCACAAGTCAAGGCGAATGGTGCAGATATAGGTATTGCACATGATGGTGATGCTGATCGCGCCCTAGCTGTTGATGCTGCCGGCAATCTAGTTGATGGCGATTTTATTCTGGCAATTTTGGCGAAAGAGTGGAAAGTTCCAACCGTAGTCGGAACCGTTATGACCAACTTGGGATTCATTAAAGCCATGAGCGATTCCGGAATTTCATTTGAAAAAACACCTGTTGGCGATCGTTATGTTCTAGAAAATATGTTGGCCAATGGTCACAAACTCGGTGGCGAACAATCAGGCCACATAATTATGCGCGATTTTGCAAACACCGGAGATGGACTTTTGACAGCCTTGCAGTTGATGTCAGTAATGGCTAAAACCAAGAAGTCATTAGCCGAACTCGCAAAAATTATGGTTCGCTTCCCACAAGTATTAATTAATGTGAATGACGTTGATAAGAGCAAGTTACAAACTTCTAAAGCGATTGCGTCAGCGATTGGCGAACTTGAAGCAAAACTTGGTTCAACTGGTCGCATCTTGCTTCGTGCATCTGGAACTGAACCACTTGTGCGAGTAATGGTTGAGGCGGAAAGCCAGAGCGTTGCCGAGGAAATCGCACAGAAGCTTGCATCGCTAGTAAGATTAGAACTCTCGTAATTATTTAAGGAGTCTTTTCTATGTGTGGCATTGTTGGTTACACCGGAAAAGAACTCGCACTTACACCAGTTTTAGAAGGCCTTCGCAAACTCGAATATCGAGGTTATGACTCTGCGGGAATAGCTTTAGCAACAACTGCTGGTGAAAAACTATGGGTTGAAAAGCGTGCAGGAAAATTAGGAAATTTAGAAGAAATTTTGGGCACCAAGATCCCAAATTCGCACAGCGGAATTGGGCATACAAGATGGGCAACCCACGGCGGTCCAACTGATGAAAATGCACATCCGCATTTAGATAACGAAGGAAAGCTTGCAGTTATTCATAATGGAATCATCGAAAATTACCTCGAACTTCGTCGCGAGTTAGAGAAGGCCGGGCATGTATTTAAATCTGAAACAGATACCGAATCTGTTGCCCACCTTTTAAGCGATGCACGAAAAGCAAATAGCGGGGATCTTGCAGCAGCGATGCGCGATATCTGCAAAGTTTTACGTGGCTCATTTACTTTGTTGGCGATACATAGCGATGAACCCGGACGTATTGTCGGAGCTCGCCGAAATTCACCACTTGTAGTTGGGGTAGGCAATGGTGAGAATTTCTTGGCTTCAGATGTTTCAGCATTTATTGCACATACCAAACGCGCTTTAGAACTTGGTCAAGACGAGGTCGCGGACATAACAGCTGAATCAATTGTCATCACAGATTTATCAGGGAAAGTTTTGCCTCATAATGAATATGAAATTTCTTGGGATGCCAGCGCAGCAGAACGTGGTGGCTTTGAACACTTCATGCTTAAGGAAATCTTTGAACAACCAAAGGCAATTGCAGATACTTTGCTTGGCCGCGTTGCTGGGTTGGATAGCGCAATCACTAACGGAATAGATCTAACAAAGATTGAGAAAGTTGTAATCGTTGCCTGCGGAACTGCATTTAACGCGGGACTAGTTGGAAAGTATGCGATTGAAAAATGGGCCAATATCGCAGTTGATGTCGAGCTGGCATCTGAATATCGTTATCGAGATCCAAGTGTTGATAAAAACACTTTAGTAATTCCGGTTTCACAATCTGGTGAAACGATGGATACTTTAATGGCGATGCGTTATGCCAAAGAAAAGGGCGCAATTGTCTTTGCGGTTTGCAATACAAATGGCTCAACCATTCCGAGGGAATCTGATGCAGTTCTTTATACGCATGCCGGCCCTGAAATCGCAGTTGCATCTACTAAGGCCTTCGAAACTCAACTAATTGCAATGTATTTGATTGGTCTACACCTGGGTCGAATTAGAGGAACGATATCTGCCCAATTAATTTCGGAAATTGAATCTGAATTATCCGAGCTTCCCGCAAAGGTAGAACAGGTGCTTGAGACAGTGGAGCCGCTCCGTGAGTTAACTAGAAAATTCAGTAGCGCGAATTCAATGTTATTTCTTGGCCGCCATGTTGGTTTTCCAACTGCACTTGAAGGCGCGCTAAAGTTAAAAGAATTGGCGTATATGCATGCTGAAGGTTTTGCAGGTGGCGAGTTAAAACATGGACCAATCGCTTTGATTGAAGATGGAACTCCTGTAGTTGCGATTATGCCAGCGGCTGGTTCATTATTAGCCGAAAAGATGGCATCAAATATTCAAGAGGTAAAGGCGAGAGGCGCTGTGGTTATTGCGATTGCAGATTCAAAACTTGAAGCTGCCGATTACTTAGTTCGAATTCCAACAACGCATGAATTTCTTCAACCAGTTTTATCTGTGGTCCCATTGCAAGTAATTGCATACGAAATGGCAATCGCCCGCGGAAATGATGTTGATCAACCTCGCAATTTGGCTAAATCGGTTACGGTCGAGTGACATGTCGCAAATTGAAATTGATCCATTAAGTAAACGCCGGGCCGAAATGTTCCACGCCTTACGGGTTTCAGCACTTCTCTTTCTTGGATTCTTATTTATCACCCAACAAGTTTTAACTCGTGGTTGGTTGTACCAATTCGACCATTATGTTCTGCACTTAAAGAATCCGCAGTTTAAGGGGTTGGCCGGTCATATTTTGATTGGCCTAGATGATCTTGGACTTCGCTGGTTCACCGCAACTGTTCTGCTAATTTGCGCGGCAATCATTAGTTTGCGATTCAAGTCTTTTAGACCGATTAATCTCTCATTGCTTGCGCTGCTCTCGCTTAATTTAGTTGTTGGTGTAACCAAGATAATTATTGGCAGAACTAAGCCAAGACTTTATATCGATGTCTTGCATGCAGATGGCATGTCATATCCAAGTGGTCACGCTTCTAATGCGCTAATCACTTGGGGCCTGCTTGCATATTTAATCTATCGATATACAAATCGGGCGCCCTTCGAAGGCATCAAGCTTTATCCAATCGTTGGTTTAATTACAGCTACCGTATTTATTGTTTCTCTGATTAGAAATACCCACTGGTTCTCTGATTTGCTTGGTGGAGTTTTTATTGGTGGTGCGCTCTTAGTCGCGATAATTGCAGTTGATCGATTTATTCCATCTGATAAGCAGCCCTCATAATGACTTCAATTATCGGAATCGGTATAGATGTTGTTGCTATTGAACGTTTCCAAGAATCCCTTGAACGCACACCTGGCTTACTTACTCGTGTATTTACTGCGAATGAAGCAAAGTTAAAGCCATCAAGTCTGGCGGCCAGATTTGCCGCAAAGGAAGCACTGGCAAAAGCGCTAAATGCTAAAGCTGCATTTAACTGGCAAGAGGCCGAGGTAGTAAATGAGGCAAGTGGAAAGCCAAACTTCGAATTTAGCGGTGAGATGGCGAAGCGACTAAGCAATCACACCGTGCACCTTACGCTTTCACATGATGGTGGAATAGCATCCGCTATGGTGATTGTCGAGGCTAACTAATGCGGGCCGTTGTCGAAGTAAATTTAAAAGCTATCGCGAATAATATTAAATTAATTCGAAACCAAACTTCTGCCCAAGTTCTAGCTGTTGTAAAGGCTGATGCATATGGACATGGCTTAATCCCTGTCGCAAAATGCGCGATTGATTCTGGTGCGAAATGGCTTGGTGTCGCACTTCTAGAAGAAGCGGTAAAACTTCGTGAAAATGGCGTCACCGCACCAGTTATTGCCTGGCTAACTCCACCGAATTCCGATTTCAAAGAGGCAATCGAATTAAATATTGATCTTTCTATCCCATCGCTTCGTCATCTGGAATTAGTTGTCGCGGCAGGTAAAGCACTTGGTAAGCGGCCGCGAGTACACATTGAAGTTGACACTGGCATGACTCGTGGTGGTTTGCTTGGCGAATGGAACGAATTCTTAATTGCTGTTAAGGGTGCCGATATAGATGTTGTGGGATTTTGGTCGCACTTTGCAAGGGCTGATGAACCAGAAGAATCTGCAAATACATTACAACTTCTAGAATTTGAAAATAAATTAGCCGAGCTACGGGCTATTGGAATCTCGCCAGAATTTATTCACTTTGCCAATTCTGCAGCAATTTTGCGAAATCCGAATTCGCACAATGACATAGTGCGACTTGGAATTTCGATGTATGGCTTAAGTCCTGATATTAATACCTTGGGATCATCACAGTCATTAGATTTAGAACCCGCAATGACGCTAAAAGCTGAAGTGCATTTAGTAAAGCGAGTTCCAGCTGGTTCACCCGTTGGATATGGCGGTACCGAAATTACTTCGCGGGATACGAAGTTAGCAATTATCACAATGGGATATTCCGACGGAATTCCACGTTGCACAACAAATAACGCAGGTGTATTTGTTGCAGGGGCGAAGGCACCAATTATTGGTCGAGTCTCTATGGATCAATTCGTTGTTGATCTTGGACCAGATTCTGATGCAAAAGCAGGAGATATTGCAGAAGTATTTGGCCCTCTTGGATATTCAATTGATGACTGGGCCAGCGCCGCTGGAACAATTAATTATGAAATTGTTACGCGAATTGCCACTCGCGTGCCTAGAATCTACGCGTGAGTTCATCCCTGCTATCCATCTCGAAGCTATCAGTCTCCTTTGGTGGAGTGAAAGCGCTTACAGATGTCTCTCTCGATGTTCCAAAAAATAGCGTTGTTGGATTAATTGGTCCAAACGGTGCCGGAAAGACCACGGTATTCAATTGCATTTCTGGGTTAGTTAAAAGTGATTCGGGAACATTTGCATTTGAAGGAGTAGAGCGAGAATTTCCCAAGCCACATGAATTAGTTGATCTGGGAATAACACGCACGCTGCAAGGTGTTGGGCTTTTTAATGAGTTATCTGTAATTCAAAATGTGATGGTTGGCGCTGATAAGAATTACAAACCAAATTTCATGAAAGAATTATTCGGGCTTTCAGGAAAAGTAGAAGCAGGCTTAAAGCAACGCGCTGAAGAAGCACTTGCGTGGGTTGGTGGAAGTGCGCTGATTGATAGCAAACCTTCGGAACTTAGTTATCCCGATTCAAAACGGGTAGCTCTAGCTAGGGCTTTGGTTATAAACCCAAAACTCTTACTCTTGGATGAACCAGCTGCCGGTCTTGGCCAAGATGATATTGATGCTCTTGCTTCACTTATAAAGCAGATTAAACGCCGATGCTCAATTTTAATTGTCGAACACCATGTGGATTTTGTCCGTGAAATTTCAGATACGGTCAATGTTCTAAACTTCGGTAAGTTAATTGCAACTGGTCATTACGATGAAGTAAAACGAGACCCTGCAGTGATCGAAGCTTATTTAGGTCACACTGATAATCCTGGCGAGAATTCAAAACTCGGTGCCTAATGCTTGCCATATCTAATCTTGTAACTGAATTTGCTTCAGTTAAAGCGCTAAATGGCGTTAGCTTTCAAGCAAAGCCAGGGTTGATCACAACTGTGATTGGTGCAAATGGCGCAGGTAAGAGCACTTTGCTGCGCACGATCTCCGGTCTCGAACGCGCATCAAGTGGTTCAATCAAGTGGTTTGATCAAGAGCTGACACACAAGAGCGTTGAATCAATTGTTAGAAGCGGGATTGCTCAAGTACCTGAAGGCCATGCGGTAATTTCACAATTAAGCGTTGGCGAAAATATCGAACTTGGTGGCCTATTTCGAAAGCGTATTGCTCGCGGTGATTTAGCTATCGCAACTAAAGAAGTCTATGAACTCTTTCCAATCTTGTACGAACGTCGCAATGAAGCAGCCGGTTCACTTTCAGGTGGCGAGCGACAAATGTTGGCTATCAGTCGAGCCTTAGTTTCAAGACCAAAATTATTATTGCTAGATGAACCTTCACTTGGCCTTGCCCCGCTTATCTCGGCACAAATCATAAGTATCGTAAATGATCTCTGCCGTGCTACCGGATTAACAGTTTTATTGGTCGAACAAAATGCAAACACTGCACTTGCAGTTGCAGACCACGGAATTTTGCTTGCCCTTGGAAAAGTTGTTGCTGACTTACCAGCAAAAGAGATGATTGCTGATTCATCCCTTCGAGCCGCTTACTTGGGGTATTAAATGACTTCATTTCTGACGGCCTTCTTCTCCGGAACAGCGCAAGGTGCAATTTATGCACTCGTCTCGCTTGGTCTGGTTTTAGTTTGGCGTGGTGCCGGAATCGTTAACTTCGCACAAATGGGTCAAGCCATGTTTACAACTTATATTGCTTCGCAATTAATCCAACACAGTTATTCATATTGGAGCGCTTTTGTTATTGCCCTCATTTCAGGAGCAGCGCTTGGCGCTCTAGTAGATCTAGGGTTAATGCGACCATTAACATCACGTAAGAATTCTCAATTATTAAATAGTCAGTCAATGCGAACAACAATTCCGGTGATTGCTTCACTTGGAATCCTTGGAGTATTAAAAGCACTTGCTGGAATCTTTTGGGCTGGCGAAGAGCGGGGCTTTCCATCACCAGTTGCACCAAATGCAATAAAGATTGGCAGCACGAATTTGGCAATTACGGGATTTGATTTATTTGTTATCGGAGTTGTTTTTCTAACTCTGGTACTAACCACAATATTTTTCACCAAGACTGGAATGGGACTTGCAATGCGTGCAAGTGCGCTAAATCCAGAAGTGACCAGACTCAGTGGAATCAAAGTCGGATCAGTTAGAACGCTGGGATGGGCAATATCCGGAACCGCATCTTCACTTGCAGGTTTATTAGTAACACCAAGAACCAATCTTTCGCCAAATACCTTAGATCTTCTATTAATTGTCGGATTCACTGCTGCTGTTGTTGGTGGCCTGACAAGTTTGGCCGGTTCAGTTCTAGGTGGATTTATTTTGGGCTATGTCATCTCATTTGTGAATGTATATAGCGCACCAGAGAATGTATTTATAGCGATCTTAATTTTCTTACTTCTTGCGCTATTTATTCGCCCGCAAGGAATTTTGGGCAGTAAAGAGGTGCGCCGTGTCTAAGCGCAGAGAACACAAAATAATTGGGCTTCGAAGCACCTTACTTTCGATTGCGCTCTTCCTATTTTTTATCCTTTTGAGCCAACAATTTGATCCTTATAATCAATCTCAATTAGCAAACATCGCAACGCTTTTAATCGCAGTTCTATCCATTACTTTATTGACCGGTGCATCAGGACAGATCTCACTTGGCCAAGGTGCAATCATGGCTGTTGGCGGATACGGCTCTGCATTACTAGTAACCCGTTTGGGCTTCTCAATGTGGATCTCATTTATCTTGGCAATATTTATTTCAGCGCTCTTTGGATTATTTCTAGGTCTTGCCGCAGCAAGATTGAGCGGTCCATATTTAGCTGGAACAACTTTGGTGATGGCGTTAGCAATTCCTTCAATTGCAGTACGGTTCGAATCTTTCTTTAGCGGAGATGTTGGACTTAGCGTTGATTATGGAATGCCACCAGTTTGGCTGACTAATCTTGTTGGTGAAATTAGCATTGAAGAATGGTCGCTTTATGTCGTCTTACCATTTACTGCTGCTGCGCTCTTTGCTGTTTTAAATCTTTCGAATACCCGCACTGGCAGAACTTGGCGGGCAGTTAGGGATAATGAAGTTTCAGCTGCACTTTCTGGTATTAATATTCAACGAACAAAAGTTATTGTTTTTGTCTGCGCCTCAGGACTCGCTGGATTAGCAGGTGCGCTATATGGTTTCCGCGGCCTGGTTGCACCAAGTGTTTATCCAACTGATCTTTCGCTAACACTTTTAACCGCTGCTGTAATTGGTGGATTACGTTCTATTGGTGGCGCAATTTTCGGAACCTTCGCCATAGTTTTTCTGCCAGATTTAATTGAGAAAATAACAAAGAATTTGGCGATTCCAGAAACTATTGGCAATTACTTGCCAGCGCTAACTATCGGAACTCTTCTACTATTAACCGTCATCTTGAACCCTCGCGGGGCTGCCGGTGCGTTGGAACATATTCGCCACCGCAAAAAGCACTAGATTCCCCAACTTTCCTAAAATTGAGCGTAAAAGTTGCTCGATTGTTATCAATTTCGACCAGCATGGCTCTTCACTTGCCGCCCGCCCGCAGTTAATCTTTGGGCAGATTCAGGCGAACCCGCCTGATTCCCAAGGGATGGATTCCTCCATCTTTTGGCGAGAGTGCAGTAGAAAGAGTGAATGCAGTGAATCTTCGCAAACCTCTGATTCTCACCGTAGTCGCATCAGCGCTGGTGGGGTCTCTAGCAATAAGTAGTGTTTCGGCATCTGCAGTAAGTGATCCAGGAGTTTCAGCTTCTGAAATCGTTCTTGGTATGCAATTGCCACAAACCGGAGCAGCAAGCCCTGGTTATAACAAAGTTGATGACGCAGCTCGCGCCTACTTTGATTATGTAAATTCAAAGGGCGGTGTTTATGGCCGCAATATCAAACTCGCAGTAAAAGATGATACTTACAAAGCTGGCCTAACAATTAGCTCGGCCTCAAAGTTAATTAACGAAGATAAGATTTTTGCATTCTTCGGATCTATCGGAACTCAGACTCACGTATCTGTTATCAAAGATATTAATCGTCGAAAGATTCCAGATATTTTCGTAAATAGTGGATACAGTGGTTTCTATACCGACCCAAAGAAGTATCCAACTACTTTCGGCGGACTTGGAACTTACACAGTTGAGGCAAAGATCCTCGGTAAGTACCTAAAGGAAAAGTATGCCGATAAGAAGATTGGTGTCCTTTACCAGTCAGATGACTTTGGTCGCAATGCGCTAGCAGGTTTTGCTACTGCCGGACTTAAGTTCGAAGCCAAGAAGACTTCTGCATCATTTGTTGCAGGTACTCAAGGTTCAATCGGACTTGCAAGCCAACTCTCACAATTAAAAGAAAATGGCGTTGAAATCGTAATCATCGCTGCAGTTTCTTCTGCAACAGCAGTTGCTTATGCAACAGCTGCACAACTTGGTTATAAGCCTTCAAAGTGGGCAGTAATCAGCGTTGGTGCGGATGCAACAACATTCCAAACAATCCTTGGCGCTAAGGGCGTACCTGCTGCAACAAGCGCAGCAATGCTTGCTGGCACAATCTCAGCATCACACGCACCAGCTCCTGGTGAAGCCGATGATGAATTCGTTAAGGCATTTAAGAAGATCAATGATGACTTCAATAAGGGTCCAGATAAGCGTTGGGATAACAACGTTATGCAGGGTATGAATATCGCATACCTTGCTACTGAAGCTCTTCTTGGTGTTGGAAAAGATCTAACACGTGCAAAGTTGATTGCTTACCTTGAGAACAATGGTTCAAAGTTAAGCAGCGCAGCATTCGCACCACTTGGTTATTCAAAGACAACTCACGAAGCCTTTACCGGTTTCTGGATTGGTCAATATGACGCCACAACGCTACTTGCACCAATTGATGGAAAGCGCGTTGTTTACACAACCGATTCCGGCTCTGGCGCGGTAACCGTTTCCAACTACAAGCGCCCAGCCATTGCTGCTGATGCGCTACCAAAGGTTGCGTGAGGAATAAAATGAAAAATACCAACTTCAAAAAACTAATCTCAACACTTGGTGCAAGCGCATTAATCTCGACCGGTTTGGTTGTTGCAGTCGCAGCACCTGCACGTGCCGCTGATCCAACTTGCGTAACTGCACCAAAAACTGGCGTAATAACTTGCGAAGGTAAGTTGAGCAACGGTGCTGCATACAAGACGATGGTTCCAGAAAATTACGGCGGAACTTTCTACTTCTGGCAACACGGTATTCGCCCTTCATATCCATACCCTGGCTACACAGTGCCAAAGGGTGTCGAGCAAATGGCGCCAACAAGTGTTAATCACAAGATTGATACAACTAAGTCAATGCTCACACTGGGTTATGGCCTAGCTTCGTATGACTGCTCTTCTAGCGGATTGCATGGCTGGAATACAGCTGACTGCGTTGAAATGCTAAATGAATTAGTAACAATTACTAAGGCACGTATTTCAATTCAAAAGACTGTTGTTTATGGCGCTTCAATGGCTGGTGCAGTTTTGACACCATTCATCGAGAAGTATCCAAATGCAGCAGATGCAGTTGGAATTCTTGCTGGTGTAACACCATCAATTAACAACGAACTTAAATCTGGTTGCGACATGCTCTACATCTTCAGTGTCTTCTTTGATCCAACGATCAAAGGTTGCACCGTTATGGGAACAAAGGGCGTTCCAGGCCACTATGCAGTTCTAGGTGATTTTGCAAAGGTTGTCGCACTACTTACACAGTGGAGCGTTGACTATGGTTCAAAGCCACTTGCTTATCCAGCTGCACTAGCTGGTGGACCAATTCCACAACGTTCGGCACTTCTACTTGCTGGTCTAATTGCTGGTATTCCAACTAAGTCAGCACACATGGATGGAATTTCAACTAGCGCGACTCTTGTTCCTGAACAGAGCATCAACGCAACAGTTGCCGTTCTTGAAAACACTAGTGAACTACTTGGTACCGCATACTTCGGTGGACAAGCAGTATCTGAAGTTGTTGGTGCTGGTTTCTATGACAACACCAAGACAGACTTCGCATCACTTCTTTCAGATGCAGATCTAGGTCGCTTTAACCTTGGCCTATCTGGTGATGATGGAATCAATGCAATGCTTGCAATGCTTGCTGCAGCACCACGCATTACCGGTGATGCAACTGCAATGGCAAAGGTTGCTGCACTTGATAAGTCAGCATTCAATACAAACAAGCCAGTTGTCTTGCTTTCAAATGAAGCAGATCGCTTGGTATTGCCTGGTAACACACCACTTTATGTAAGTAAGGCAAAGGCTTCTTACGATGCTCGCCTTGCTGCATGGCAATCAAAGTACGACGCAGCAACAAGTGCTTCAGCTATCTCTGCTCTTCTAAAGAGCAAGCCAGTTTGGAACACTATTGCGATGTACGCAATGACGCCAGAGACCTACACCCAGTTCACCGCAACAGGTGCTCCTGATTTGAAGGCAAAGATCTCACCATCCGGTGTTGGTCACGAGTCTTTCACTAAGGATCAACTAATGACTTGGGTACGTCTTCTTGCTTCATCAGCCAAGACTGGAAGAATTCCAAGTCAAGGCGTTATTGATTCATTATTGGTAAAGGTTCCGTATCTAAATACTGATCCTGATTATCAACCAAATGAGTTGAAGTATCAGGATTAATTCCTAGATATAACTGAAATTGCGGGGCTGGTTAATACCGGCCCCGCTTTTTTATTCTCGGAACTGAGTAATCTTCTCTCGTGGTTGAGGTAAATAACATTGGAGAGATGGCCGCTTTGGGCCAGCGCATCGGTAAGCAATTGCGCGCCGGCGATCTTCTATTACTTTCAGGCCCCCTTGGTGCCGGAAAAACAGCGCTAACTCAGGGGATTGGGCAGGTGCTTGGTATTGCAAATATAACTTCGCCAACCTTTGTTATTTCAAGAATTCATCCCGGAAAGATTCAGTTGGTACATGTTGATGCCTATCGATTACAAGGTGAATCAAAGGCAATTTTCGATGATCTAGATTTAGAAAGTTATCTACCGAACAGCATCACAGTAGTTGAATGGGGTGAAGGCTTAGCCGATCGACTAGCCGATGATTATTTAGAGGTTCAAATTGAATTTGGAAAGTCAGATGATCAGCGTTTTGTTACGCTAATTAAACACGGAGAAAGATTTACGGATTTAGAAATATGAGTACCTCACTTGCAATTGATACATCAACCTCAAGGACCAGCATCGCCTTAGTAAAAGCTGGAAAAGTAATTTTTCAAGCACACCACGATGGCGCACTTTCGCATGGTGAAGCGCTTCCCAAATTAATTGCGGATGCGCTTGCGGTGCAAAGCGAGATTGATGAAGTAATAGTTGGAATGGGGCCAGGGCCTTTTACTGGTCTTAGAGTTGGTATCTCTTTTGCTGAAAGTTTTGCATTTGCAAGGGGGATTAAATGTGTTGGCATTTGCAGTCTTGATGCAATCGCAACGCAATTTTCAGATCCAGATTTTATTGTGGCAGTAGATGCAAGACGCAAAGAAGTTTTCTATGCCAGATATACCGATGGCTTTCGTATTGGCGAGCCAAATGTATGCCAACCATCCCAATTAAATGTGTTGCAGCTTCCTATTTATGGTGAAGCCCTTTCCCAATTTCCAGATCCAACCGAGTTTGTTGCAATTGCAAAATCAGGCCGAACATATACCTCGCCAATTTATGTTCGTAGACCAGATGCTTATCCCGCACCGGAGGGTGTGAAATTTAGAGCTATGACCCAACTAGATTTAGTTCCGGCATTTGCAATTGAGAAAGCTGCATATGGCAAAGATGGTTGGACGATGGCACAACTTAAAGAGGAGTACTTGGGTAAAGAACGCATGTATGTTGCCGGTGAATTTGGTGGCGAGTTAATTGCCTATGCAGGGGTATTTAATTTGGCCGGTGTAGCCGATGTTTTAACTCTTACCGTTGCCGATGGTCATCGCCGTAAAGGTATTGGCCGCGAACTCTTACGTCGTTTGATCGATTGGGCCCGCACCCAAAAATGCGAGGCGATCATGCTTGAAGTGCGAGTCGGCAATGGCGAAGCGATCCCACTTTATGAAGCATTTGGTTTTATCGAAATCTCGCAACGTAAGGATTATTACGGACCAGGTAAGACTGCAATTGTTATGCGCAAGGAGTTAAAGTGAAAAACTCAGGTGCGCTAGTTCTTGGTATAGAAACATCTTGCGATGAAACAGCGGTTGGAATTGTTTCTGGCCGCAAATTATTGGCAAATATTATTTCTTCTAGCGTTGATGAACATGCCAGATTTGGGGGAGTTGTTCCTGAAATTGCAAGCCGCGCACATTTAGAGGCGATGCAGAGCGTTATTTCAAGAGCTCTTGCTGAGGCTAAAATTTCGATAAAAGATATTGATGCCTTTGCAGTAACTGCAGGCCCTGGTTTGATTGGTGCGCTTTTGGTCGGAACTTCAAGTGCTGCTGGTTTAGCTTTGGCACTTAATAAACCACTTTATGGCGTAAATCATTTATCGGCACATATTGCAGTTGATTCCCTAAATTCAGATCACAAATTAGATCCGGCAATTGCACTTCTTGTCAGTGGTGGCCACAGTTCTATCTTGCAAGTAAATGATTTAACAAGTGATGTCAAAACTTTAGGATCTACAATCGATGATGCTGCCGGCGAGGCCTTTGATAAAATTGCGCGAATCTTAGAACTTGGATTTCCGGGTGGACCAGCGATTGATAAAGATGCAAAATCGGGGAACCCTGCAGCGATAGATTTTCCGCGCGGACTTACTTTGGCGCGAGATTTAATTGACCACAAATACGATTTTTCTTTCTCGGGATTAAAGACTGCGGTATCAAGATATCTAGCAAAGAGCCCGGATCACATTCGTGCAGATGTCTCGGCTTCTTTCCAAGAAGCAGTCGTTGATGTCTTGCTTACAAAAGCGATTGGCGCAGCTAAGGATTCTGGAATTGAAACTTTAATAATAGCCGGCGGAGTGGCTGCCAATAGCCGGCTTCGAAGCCTGGCCAAAGAGCGCACCGAAAAGGCTGGCATCAACCTGCGAATTCCACCGATGGATCTCTGCACCGACAACGGGGCGATGGTTGCTGCTATCGGATCCTTGGCTGTAGCCAAGGGTTTAGCGCCCTCTAAGGTCGGATTTGAGGCCAATTCAAGCTCAGGGATCACAACCCCTATCTTTTGACGCCCCGCCAACCCTGCTTTAGAGTTTGCGTT
>CANKCX010000008.1 GCA_947480375.1 Actinomycetota bacterium | reverse complement strand
AGTACTGCATCAACAGATTGCAAATTCTCCGAGACCATTGCGTTAAGCCGTGAACCAAGGAGGGTTTTTGGCTTATGAATACCGGGGGTATCAACAACAATCATTTGAAAATCAGGTTTAGAGATAATTCCACGAATCGGATTTCGAGTTGTATTCGGATGCTTTGATGTAATAACAATCTTTCGACCAACTAGTGCATTAACAAGAGTGGATTTACCAACGTTTGGTCGCCCAATAATGGCAACGAAACCGGCTTTATGTTCTGCACTCATGCGCTAATTCTCTCACTTAATGCTTATGGGCTTCACCAATTCCATAACTTCAGAAACCGATGAAACTAATTCAGCTACGCGTTCTGCAATAAGTCGGTGGCAGCCTTCGCTTGTGGGTGAATTTATTGCACCTGGAACTGCCATTACTGGCCTAAATATCTCTGCCGCATCTCGAGCCGTTCGAAGTGATCCACTTCTAAATGCGGCTTCAACTACAACTGTGGCTTTTGATAGCGCAGCTATTAACCGATTGCGAGTCAAGAACCTATGTGGAATTGCCGGTACATCAGGCATAACTTCCGAAATCAATAATCCACTCTCACAAATCTCTGCGAAGAGTCGTTCGTGAACAGCTGGATAATTCTTATTAAAACCGCCACCTAAAACTGCGACTGTTATACCTTCACCAATAAGGCAACCTTTATGCGCCGCCGCATCGATACCAATTGCACCACCACTTATTACGGCCCATTCATGATCAGCGACACCAACACCAAAATCTCCGGCAATCCTTATTCCATATTGCGTTGGATTTCTGGTTCCGACTATTGAAATTGAATTAACTAGGTTTGGCAGATATTCACGTTGCCCTTTAATTAGCAGAGCAATCGGTGGCGCTGCCAAATCAATTAATGAACTGGGCCAATCAAGATCTTCTGGCGTAAGAATAAATGCACCTGCTTTGGTAATTTCAGAGATTACTTCTTCGCCTGTTGTCTGTTTGATGCGCTCGGTTATTTTGGATGCTGCGGGATATTCGCTAGCAAAAAGCCGATCTCGAACTTCGATTGGACCTAGAGTCGCAATCTCTTCGCTCCAAAAAACTGATCCACCTTCAATCGCTGCAAAGAGTTGGGCTCGGGCCAGCACTGTTTTCACGCGAGTAGCTCCATTCCTTCGCGTAATCTAAAAGCTGATTCCACATCATCACGATTCGGGATTATGTGGCCCTTTGAATCGGCAATACTCCAAGAAATTCGCAGAACTTTATGAAACCCGCGCGCACTTAGCCGCTCGTTATCTAGTTCGGTATGAAGAAAATTCATGCCCATCTTTTCGGCTCGAAAGCGCTTGCGTAGTTCACTCGGAGGAATTTGTGAATTCAATTTCCAATTACTTCCAATGAATCGTTCATCTGCAATTGCTCTTGCGGCAATTACACGGTCCCGAACTACTGCGCTGGATTCGCCTAACTCATCACTTGCCATTTCAATTCGACTTGGCGAATCAACAAAAACTCTAATGTCTATGCGATCTAACAATGGGCCCGACAAGCGCTGCAAATACCTTCGAATAGCAATTTGAGTACATGTACAACTTCTTCCACGTCCGCTAAATCTTCCGCATGGACAGGGATTTGCAGCTAACACCAACATAAATCTCGCTGGATAAGTTACGGATCCAACCGCACGTGAAATAGTTACATTTCCAGATTCGAGTGGTTGTCGAAGTGAATCCAATACCCCTCGCGCGCATTCGGGCGCTTCATCAATAAAGAGAACGCCTTGGTGGGCCAGCGATGTGGCACCTGGACGAATTGCATGTGCGCCGCCGCCAATCATTGCTGGTGCAGTAGTTGTGTGATGCGGTGCAACAAAGGGCGGCAACTTCGAAAGTAGTTCGCGATCTGGCAGCGTTCCAGCAATCGAATGAATTGCAGTAACTTCAAGAATTGATTCTTCGCTAAGCGGCGGCAAAATTGAGGGAATTCGTTCGGCCAACATTGTTTTTCCAGTTCCAGGTGGGCCAATGAATAGAAGATGGTGTCCCCCGATAGCTGCAATCTCGAGCGCCTTCCTTGCGCCAACTTGGCCAGCAACGTCGCAGAGATCTAAGAAATAATCAGAATCAGATATCGCAATTTGTTCTGGAAAATTTGGGACTTCACCATTGCGTAGGTAGTGCAGGGCGTCACGTAGTGATTCGATTGCAATAATTTCAATCCCAGAAACACATTTCGCTTCTGCATAATTCTTGAATGGAACCAAGGCTTTTATGAATCCACTTTTCTTAGCCGCAAGTACTGCAGGCAATACGCCTCGAACTTCTCTAACTTGACCATCTAACGCGAGTTCACCGAGGTAAACACATTTACCAACTTCATCCTTAGGTACTTGCCCCTGTGCCATCAGCAGCGTGATTGCAATCGGTAAATCAAATGCCGAACCACTCTTTGGTAACCAGGCCGGCGAAAGTGAAACTGTAACTTTCTTATTGGGCCAACTCTCGCCGGAATTGACTAATGCCGCACGCACTCGATCCTTAGATTCGTTTAATGCAGCATCAGGCAACCCTAAAAGTATGTAACCAGGCAGGCCATCTGAAATATCTACTTCAACATCGATTATGTTGCCGATTAGGCCGGTGAGTGAAACCGTAGATGCAAGAGCCAGCGCCATTAGAGAACAGCAATTCGATAATCAATTTCAAACTTCTCGCCTTTGGAAATTAGGACTGCTGCGGCATCGATTCGATATTCAAATCCCCACTTGTGATGAACGGTAAGCCAAGCAAGTGCCAGCCGTTGTAATCGATAAGCCTTCTCGCGAGTTATTGCCTCAAGTGGATGGCCAAAGGAAACACTGGTTCTAGTTTTGACTTCGATAAAGACAACGACGCCTAATTCGGAAATTGCGACTAAATCAATCTCGCCTTCACGAATTCGCCAATTGCGGTCAAGAATTTCATAGTTTCTTGTGACTAAGTACTTTGCGACAAAATCTTCACCAAGTGCGCCAATTAATTGTTTTGTTCCCATAGAAAGGTGAGGCTAAATGAATCCTGTGCTCAAGAAAATTGAGCGACTATAAAATGTGAACTACTTCTACTTGTTAATAAGCGCTGCGATATTCGCAAAAGATTTGCGATGAATATCAGTAACTCCTAATTCGCCCAAAGCTTTGGTGTGTGCTGCTGTGATGTAGCCCTTGTGCCTAGCCAAGCCATATCCCGGATATTTAACATCAAGTTTCACTAATTCTCGATCACGATAGACCTTCGCCAAGATTGATGCGGCGCCAATTGAAATTGCAACCTGATCTCCCTTCCAGACTGCAAGGTTCGGGATGGCTAAACCTTCGATTGCATATCCATCAGTCAAAACATATTCGGGCACTGTGTCTAGAGAATTTATAGCCCGTCGCATGCCCTCGAGATTTGATTTATGCAACCCAAATTGATCAATCTCTTCTACTGAAATATCAATGATGGAATAACTAAGCGCTTGCTCGATTACGACATCGAATAACTCTTCTCGAAGCTTCTCGGTAAGTTCTTTCGAATCGCGGACTCTTGAAAGCTCTGCTGCGAATGGATCTTTAAGAATTACTGCTGCGACAACAAGTGGGCCAGCACATGGGCCTCGGCCGGCTTCATCAACTCCAGCGATATGTTTGATGCCAGAAGCTAATAAAGTGGATTCAATCTTTCCGGTGCGTTCCATCAATTAACTTTATTAACTGCAACCTTTGATAAATCGCTGCCGACACTTAGAAATTTAAGATGGTTGAAGGGCCAGATAACGAATGTGGCTCGACCAACTACAGATGATGTAGGAACCATGCCTTTATGAATGTCATCGGTATGGAATCGTGAATCAGCACTTGCGCCTCTGTGATCACCCATTACCCAGATAAAACCCTTTGGCACTGTCACTTTAAAATCGCTATCGCTTGGTTTATTTCCGGTGAAAATATATGGCTCTTTAACTGAAACCCCATTTACCTTGAGAAATCCTTTAGCATCGCAACATTCGACGGTATCGCCGCCGACGCCAATGGTGCGCTTAATTAAATATTGTTTAGCCGGATCTGGCAGAACTCCAACTGTTACAAGTCCACTTTTAATTGTTTGAATAACTTTTGGATCAGCGCTTTCAGCAGGTGCACCAAGCCAACCAGCTGGATCTCTGAACACGACAACTTCACCACGTTTGATTTCGCTGAAATAACTTGCGAGTTTATTGACGCCGATGCGATCCCCAACTTGCAGAGTGTTCTCCATCGAACCAGATGGAATAAAGAAGAAATGAATGAAGAAAGTCTTAACGATCACCGAAACGACAAGAGCCGAAATAATGATGATTGGAAGTTCGCGAAGAAGTGAACCTTTTTTCGGTGCGCGCATTTAGATTAAACGCACTTAGAAATTAATTACGCTTCTGGTGTTGTTTCAACAGCTGCTTCGACAACTTCAACTGTCTCAACAACTGAAGCTTCAATAACTGGAGCTTCGATAACTGGAGCTTCGATAACTTCTTCCACCTGAGCAGCAACTGGTGCTACTTCTACCGGCTTTGCTGGAGCTGCGATGACCTCTTCAACGATAAATTCGCCACCGACGCCACGGCGTTCTTTAATCTTTGAAGCCTTACCGCGAAGTTCGCGAAGATAATAAAGCTTTGCGCGACGAACATCTCCGCGACGGACCATTTCATACTTTTCAATAACTGGTGTGTGTACTGGGAATGTACGTTCTACTCCGACACCGTAAGAAAGCTTACGAATTGTGAAAGTTTCGCGAACACCGGCGCCTTGGCGACGGATTACAAGACCTTGGAAAACCTGAATACGACTCTTGTTACCTTCGATAACACGAACGTGAATCTTGATTTCGTCTCCGGAACGGAAGGTTGGAACATCGGAGCGAAGTGATGCGGCATCAACCGCGTCTAACACGTTCATGGCATTTCCTATTCTTTAGTCATTCAAAAGCAATTCTTTAGGGCAGAACCCGTATCTTGCCACAGCCACCCCAATCCGACCAATTCGGGTAAATCAGCCGATCTCGGCTACCAGCCTTGCGTGGAGATGAGGCCCCGCAGCAATAACCATTTCCTTTCCTGCCGGTCCACCATTTCGGCCGGTAAGAAGCGCTCCGGCTTCGGTGGCAACCAAGCCACCTGCCGCAATATCCCATTCATTTAAACCGAGTTCGTAGAACGCATCGAGTCGGCCCATAGCAACCAAACATAAATCTGCGGCGCCCGCACCAATTCGACGGATGTCTCGAATCTCTAACAATAATTTAGAAACTATTCTTGCTTGATCTGCGCGATCGGCAACATCATAAGAAAAACCGGTTCCGACAAGTGCGCGATTGAATTCAACTGGATCATTACATTTAATAGATTTTCCATTACAAGTTGCACCGCCGCCTTTGGTTGCGGCCCAGAGTGAATTAATTGAAGGTGCATAAACGACGCCGACTTGTACTCCATCGCTATCTTTTGCAGCGATGCTCACATTCCAACCAGCTATTCCATAAAAATAATTCACTGTTCCATCAAGTGGATCAATTACCCAAGTGACTCCAGATTTTGAGGCAATTGAAGAACCCTCTTCCCCAATAATTCCATCATCGGGTCTGGCTTCTAGAATCTTGGAGACGATCAACTTCTCGCTTGCTAAATCCATCTGGGTGGCAAAGTCGATGGCTGAAGATTTCATCTCAAGGTCAAAGACATCGGGTCTGGCCATCAACAATTCGCCTGCTTCTTTCGCAATCGAAATAGCTAGGTCTAGGAGTTCGGCTTTAATTTCGCTCTTCACTGGAGAATTTAACCACTCGTTGCTACCCACTTTTTCTCACCCCCTGTGGCAGAGTTACGCCCGTGACTGATGAGACATCTAATAAGCCGGCCGAACTTCAACTTGTGGGCCGAGCATCTGACGGCTCTTCACTCGAACTCACTGATGGCTCTGGCGCCAAATTTTCATTGCCAATTACCGAAACTCTAAAAACTTCACTTACCCAACCACGATTGGTTTCTGTAGTTCCATTAGATGAACGACCAACATTTAGCGTAAAAGAAATTCAATCGCGCCTGCGCAGTGGTGAAAGTATGGGTTCAATTTCTCGCACAACAGACTGGTCAATTGAAAAGATCGAAAAGTTTGCCGGCCCAATTCTTCAAGAACGTGCCTATGTAATTGAGACCGCACTGAAATCAAATCTACGTCGCGAAGTTTCATCACCGACACTTGAGGAAGCTACCTTTGTTCAACTTTCAAATCATGGAGTTGACATGGAAAAGGTGGAATGGAACACCCATCGCGAAGCAGATGGAAGCTGGAACATTGTTGTTCACTATCCAAATATTGATGGAACAGCCGAAGCTAATTGGAACTTTGAATTAGGAAATCGAATTCTCACCGCGCAAGATGATTCCGCAAGATGGATCGCTGGCGAAGCTAAAGAAGCCAGACCAAGAACACAGACTCATGGCTTTATTAATTCACAAGACCCAACTCCTTTTGCGCCAACAACGCCACCGCCACCAGCCCCACGACTTGTTGCAGTTCGTGAAGAGGTTGTTGTTACCGAAATATTTGATGATGGCAGTCAGGATGAAGAATATTTCGCAGAAGAGTTAGATATTGAAATAGTTGATGAATCTGACCCAGTATCTGATGGCGTAGTTAAGCGTCCGAAACTTCCATCATGGGATGACATCATGTTCGGTGGTTCAAAGACCGAGGATGAATAACTTTTACTTCTGATGTACTAGAAGTGGAATATCCACTTCAATTTCTGACATCCCGCCGTGATGGCCGACCATCTTGCTCTCTTCTTTTATTCGTGTTGGATCAACCAAGACCATTTCGTCTTTTGCAACAGCCATAAAGTCGCCCATTCGCTCGACACTATCTAGCGATGTCTGCGCACCAAAGAGCTCTGCTGCAATTACTTCATCGCGAGTGAACACATCTGCCTTGGATCCTAAGAATTCACGCCAGCTTGCGACGGTTTCAGATAGTGCGCCCTCTTTCACATACATATGTCGCGCTCTTGGTTCACCACCTACTAAAGATATGTTGGCCATCAAATCGTTATCTTGGCCCAAAATAATTTTCTCGCCCACGTTCATCATTCCGTGATCTGCAGTTACCCAAAGTCTGGTGCCAACAGGTAAGCGATCGCGTAGGCCTTGGATTAATTCAGCGACAATCCCAAGCGCAATCATCCACTTTTCGGTTCCAACGCCTTCATCATGTCCAGCCGAATCCAAATTGTTTATATACACATAAGCGAAAGATTTTGGTGAATTCATCGCAGTCACCGTATTTGAAATGATGTCTTCAATTTGATTAGCACCAAGATAATTTGCGCCGCGCAAAGCTGCTTGAGTGAAGCCAGAACCTTCGTATCTTTTGGCTGCGATATGTGAAACCCGAATCCCCTGGTTTGCAGCTCGCTCGAAGAGCGTAGGAACGCTCTGCCAAATTACTGGATCAACGCGTTCATCCCACTTTAGAGAATTCAATAGCCTTCCAGGTTCACCACTTCTGGGAACTCGAACTGTGTAACCAAGCATTCCGTGAACTCCAGGCAGTACTCCGGTACCAAGGGATGAAAGATTTGTGGCTGTCGTAGATGGAAAATGTGAGGTCAGAATTGGAAGCGCGATGAGTTCATTAAAGATCGGAAACTCAGCGCCATATTTAGCAAGAAGCTGAGCGCCCATTCCATCGATAAGTAAAAGGCACTCGCGCTGGCCAGAATTTTCTGCCACTAATAATTCGTTCTGGGCACCTTCAACCTGAAGGGATGAAAAAATGGAATTTGATAACGCTGCCAAATTCCTTGAGTTCATGCCCGTTAAATCCATGAGGTATATCTTGCCCTAACTTGTTTAGCCACAAGACAAACTCCTGTTGTAATGTGCGCTGGTGATTAAATATTCGAAGGAAGTAACTGCCGCCAAGAGCCAAGGCAGGCCAATAGTTGCTCTCGAATCCACAATTATTTCTCATGGTTTACCTCGTCCGACAAATCTTGAAGTTGCTAAAGAAGTTGAAGAAATTGTGCGAAACCAAGGTGCAACGCCAGCAACAATTGCAATCATCGATGGTGAGATATTCGTTGGCCTTGAAGCCGACCAACTTGTCCGAATCGCGAATGATGACAACATAGTTAAAGCTTCAACCCGCGACTTAGCAATCATTTGTGCAACCGGTAAGAGTGCGGCTACAACAGTCGCTGCCACTTCGCATATCGCCCACCTTGCAGATATCGATGTATTCGCAACAGGTGGCCTCGGTGGTGTGCATCGTGGACATCTCTATGACGAATCTGCAGATTTAATCGAACTAGCAAAGACCCGAATCATTATTGTCTGCGCTGGAGTTAAATCAATCTTGGATGTTGCTGGCACTTTAGAACGTCTTGAAACACTAGCTATTCCGGTTCTTGGTTTTAAGACCAATAACTTTCCTGGCTTCTACCTAACAGATTCTGGCTTTGAGATTGAACACCGAGTCGAAAGCGCTAGTGACATTGCAAAGATTTGGAATCTGCGCCATAACTTAAATACCGATGACACCGCAATCATTGTGGCCAATCCGGTAATAAACCAGATGGATCTAAAGCTTCATGATGAGATTCTTGAAACCGGTTTAGCTGCTGCTACTAAATCGCACATAACCGGTAAAGGCGTAACTCCGTTCTTGCTCGAGCATTTCCACACAACTAGTAAAGGTGAATCTCTACGAGTCAATATAGAAATCATTAAAGCTAATTCGAAATTAGCTGCTGAAATTGCCTGTGCGCTTTAGCTAATCATTATGAAATCACCAGCAAACAAGATTCTCTGCATTGGCGACATAATGCTTGATGTAACTGTTCTCTTAAACCGCCCGATTGTTGAAGGACTAGAAACCCGAGCAAAGATTTCTACCCAAGGTGGCGGGGCTGCCGCAAATGTTGCTTCTTGGCTTGCATACGCATCGACGCCCTCATTTTTAATTGTCCGCATCGGAGAAGATGCTGCAGGACAAACTTTGATCTCTGAACTCGATGCATACGGGGTTGAACATTTAGATCGCATAATTCCCGACTCGAATACCGGTGTTGTTGTTGTGGTTGTTGGCCCAGATGGTGAGCGAACCATGTTCCCAGATTCTGGAGCTAACTCTGGGCTTGGCCTTTCTGACTTGCCAGATTTATCGCAGTTCGCAGCTGTTTATCTCTCGGCATATTCACTTATAAATTCTGAATCACGTGCTGGAGTAATCGAGATAATCAAAGCAATTAATGCTGCTGGGCTTCGCATAATTCTTGATCCCGCAACAGTCGGTGTCTTAATGGAAGTTGGTGTCGCAACAGCAAATGATTGGCTTACTTTTATCGATACAATTATTTTAAATGAAGAAGAATCACACTTCTTGACTGGCAAAGAGAATCCAGTTGATGCCGCTTCGAAATTGCTCACCAAGGTAAATACTGTTGTAATCAAACGTGGATCCAATGGCGCCCTCGGACAGCATCGAGGAGATCAACTAATTCAAGTAGCAGCAAAGAAAACTACAGTTATAAATACGACAGGCGCCGGAGATGCTTTTGCCGCTGGATTTATAAAGGTTTGGGCTAATAACGGACCACTTATTGATGCTTTGGAATCTGGGGCCGATCTTGCAGCCAAGTGCGTGGCACTAATTGGTGCAAGACCACTAGTAGATACCGAGTCGCTACCGACTAATTAGATAGTTCATTGGCAAGATACGGCTCATGGCAAAAACACCCAAAGCCGTTCTCCCTAAACCAGGTGAGAACCCAGGTCGAATAATTGATATCGATGTCTCGCAAGAGATGTCAGAATCATTTCTCGAATATGCATATTCAGTTATTTACTCACGCGCACTTCCAGATGCACGTGATGGTTTAAAACCAGTACAACGTCGCATTCTGCATCAAATGTCAGAGATGGGTCTTCGCCCAGATAAAGGCCATGTTAAGTGCGCACGTGCTGTTGGTGAAGTCATGGGTAAGTTGCACCCACACGGCGATGGTGCGATTTACGATGCCATGGTTCGTATGGCACAAAGTTTCTCGATGCGACTTCCACTCATTGATGGCCACGGTAACTTCGGTTCACTAGATGCCGGCCCTGCCGCAATGCGTTATACCGAATCACGTCTTGCATCTGCCGCAATGGCAATGGTTGATGAATCTGATGAGAACACTGTTGATTTTGGATCGAACTACGACGGTCAATTACTAGAACCACAAGTTTTACCCGCAGCTTTTCCAAACCTGCTTGTAAATGGTGCCACTGGTATTGCAGTTGGTATGGCGACAAACATGGCTCCCCACAACCTGGGCGAAGTAATCGCTGCAACTAAACATTTAATCGAAAATCCAAAGGCCACGCTTAAGGCTTTGATGAAGTTTGTTCCTGCACCAGATTTTCCTACTGGCGGCGAAATTGTCGGCAAAGAGGGAATCGTTGAAGCCTACGAAAGTGGCCGTGGTGCATTTAAGGTTCGTGCCACTGTTGCTATTGAAAAAGTTACGGCCAGAAAACAGGGCTTAGTTATTACCGAACTTCCTTACAACATCGGCCCAGAGAAAATTGTTGAAAAGATTGCTGATTTAGTTAAGGCAAAGAAGATTCAAGGAATCTCTGACATCGTCGATTTATCCGATGGCCAGCAAGGCACCAAGGTGGTTGTTGAACTTAAGAATGGTTTTGAACCAGAAGATGTTCTGGCAAATCTCTTCAAACTAACCCCTATGGAAGATCAATTCTCAATCAATGCTGTTGCGCTAGTCGGCGGAAAGCCTTTGACACTTGGCTTAAAAGAGCTGCTACAAGTATTTATTGACCACCGAATCGAAGTTATTAGACGTCGTTCAGAATTTCGAAAAGCTAAAGCCGAAAGCCGCTTAAATCTTGTTGATGGTCTGCTTAAGGCCATTATCGATATCGACAAGGTAATTAAATTGATTCGTGCTGCCGAAGATGCGCCAGAAGCAAAGGCTGCATTGATCAAGGCGTACAAATTATCTGACGAACAAGCTACCTACATCCTTGATATGCCACTTCGTCGTCTGACCAAGTTAAGCAAGCTTGAACTTGAAACAGAACAGAAAGATCTTAAAGCGATTGTGACAAAACTAAAGGCGCTGCTTGCTTCCGAGGATGCAATCAAAGCCCAGGTTTCACTCGAGCTTGATGAAGTTTCAAAGAACTTCGCGACCCCACGTCGCACTCGTATTGCCTAACAATTAAATGAATGCAATACAAATAACCCAAGTTGGTGCTCCGCAGGTTTTGCAATTGCGGCAAATTGATCGGCCAAGTTGTAATAATGATCAAGCGATAATTGATGTAAATATCGCTGGCGTAAATTACATTGATATCTACCATCGCCTCGGAAAATATCCGGTAAAACTCCCCTACATTCCGGGGGTTGAAGGCGTTGGAACAATTGCCGAACTTGGAAGTGATGTTCCATTCGATTTAAAAATCGGAGCCCGAGTTGGTTGGGTTATGGCAAGTGGTGGATATGCCGAGAACGCAGCAATTCCTGCAAAAACTTTGATACCAATACCTGACGATATAAAAGATGAAGATGCTGTTGCGCTATTGCTGCAGGGCATGACCGCGCACTATCTATCTCGAGACACTTACGAAATTAAACCTGGAGACACAGCCGTTGTTCATTCTGGCGCAGGTGGGGTTGGCTTGTTGTTAATTAGATACATCAAATCTCTTGGTGCAAATGTAATTGCAACCGCTTCAACGCCTGAAAAGCAGGCGATTGCAAGAGCAGCAGGCGCGGATCTCGCAATTGGATACCAAGACTTTGCACAACATGTAAAAGATTTCACAAATGGTAAAGGCGCCAATGCTATTTATGATGGCGTTGGAAAAGATACCTTCGATGAAGGAATCAAGGCGCTTGCAAGACGTGGCACTTTGGCAGTCTTTGGCGCAGCAAGTGGCCAAGTTTCGCCGATTGAAATCATGAAAATTTCAGCGGGTTCAATCTATTTAACAAGGCCGACACTTGCGGATTATGTTGTTGAACGAAGTGAATTACTTCAGCGGGCAAATGCAGTCTTTGAAGCATTTAGAAGTGGCGCTATGCAGGTAAAAATCGGTGGCCGCTATCCCCTTGCCCATGCTGCAGGCGCACATGCGGAATTAGAAGGCCGCAAAACTTCTGGAAAATTGATCCTGCAAGTTCGCTAATATTTTCCAATGCCGCCTAAAGACCCAAGTAGAGAAGCTCATTTTCCAGCCATAGAACGAAAATATGGCGAGAAGATGTCGTATTGGTTCAAGGTCATGAAAGAAGTCGAAGGCAAGAAATACCCAGAACAAATTGCGCACCTTCGCGAAAATTATGGTTTCTCACAAGCACATGCCAATGCTCTTGTTATGTATTCCAGAGGATCGATTTCCTCAAAGAGGTTTGATACCCCAACCGCATTTTATAAATCAGTAACGCCCGATCAAGCAAAAACTATGCGCAAAATATTTAAAACCATTCTAGATAAATATCCAAAGGCCGAACTCGTCATTGCCTGGAATCAGCCAATGATTCGCATTAATGAAAACTACGTTTTTGGCGCCTCGGCTTCTACCAAACGAGTCCTGATGTCACCCTGGAGCGCAGATGTAATTGCCGATTTTGCGCCAAAGATGACGGATTTAAATGTTCTGAAGAAAACTATTGGCGTTCCTAATGATTGGGATGTGGATACTAAATTGATTCTGGCACTTGTTAAGGCGCGGTTGGCAGAAATTAAGTAAGTTAAGCGTCGATTCGATCGCGAGCGATTTCTGCAGTTGAGATAAATTCTTTACGAGGTGCAACTTCATTGCCCATAAGTAGTTCGAACATCGCTTCTGCGGCGTTCGCATCCTTCATTGTGATTCGACGTAAGGTGCGATGCGCTGGGTCCATAGTGGTCTCACGAAGTTGATCTGCATCCATCTCGCCTAAACCTTTGTAACGTTGAATTGGTTCCTTCCAACGCTTTCCGCCCTTAGTTAAATCGGCGGTCATCTTCTTCATTTCATCATCAGAATATGTGTAATGAATTTCTCCGCGCTTTCCACCAACAACTTCGATGCGGTGCAGAGGTGGCATTGCAGCAAATACGCGACCATCTTCAATTAGTGGGCGCATATAACGTGAAAGCAAAGTTAAAAGCAGGCAGCGAATATGGGCACCGTCAACATCAGCATCGGACATCAGAATAATTCGGCCATAACGTGCATCTTCAAGAGTGAATGATCGGCCAGAACCTGCGCCGATTACTTGAATAATTGATGCGCACTCATTGTTTTCAAGCATTTGAGATAGCGAGGCTTTTTGAACATTTAGAATTTTTCCGCGAATCGGCAAAATAGCCTGGAACTCTGAGTTACGAGCCGCCTTTGCAGTACCAAGAGCTGAGTCGCCCTCGACGATATAAAGCTCGGTGCGATCAGTGTCATCTGATCGGCAATCTGAAAGCTTTGTTGGAAGCGAAGAACTTTCAAGTGCATTCTTGCGGCGCTGAATATCTTTATGTGCTCGAGCCGAAATACGAGTTCTGGATGCCCCAGCAACTTTCTCTAAAATCATTTTTCCGGTTGCTTTATCAATTCGCTTTGTTGTGGCAAAGAACTTCTTCATCTCTTCGGCCACTACTGCTGCAACTATCTTTGTGGCAGCCGCTGTGCCAAGAACTTCTTTAGTCTGACCTTCGAATTGCGGTTCGGACATACGCACTGTTACAACCGATGTCAGGCCTTCTAGTACGTCATCCTTGATTACATCAGCTTCGTTGTTCTTAAGGGTCTTTGTCGCACGAAGCGCATCGTTGAATGCTTTGGTAATCGAACGTTCGAAACCTTGTACGTGAGTTCCACCTTTTGGTGTCGAAATAATATTTACGAAGCTAGACATGGTGTTGTCGTATCCATTGCCCCATTGCAGTGCAATATCAACGCCCATCTCGCGATTAACTTCGGTAGGCATCATGTGCCCCTTTTCATCCAACACTGGAACAGTTTCGGTGTATTCACCAGAACCAGTTAGGCGAATAACTTCACCAATTGGATCGTCGGGACGAAGGAAAGAACAGAATTCAGAGATGCCACCCTTATGGAAGAACTTCTCGGAAGTCTTTGTCTTTGTGCGATTGTCATTAACTGTAAGAGTTAAACCAGGAACTAGATAAGAAGTTTGGCGGGCGCGAGCGTAAATATCTTCAATTGCTAGCTCTGCCTCTTTTAAGAAAATCTGACGATCAGCCCACCACTTAATTCTTGTGCCAGTAACTTTGGCGCTAACTTTTCCAATTACTCGTAGCCCAGAACTTTCAGAGAACGGCGCCTTTGGACCATCGCCATCGAAGATTCCGGCATTTCCACGTTGGAATGACATCCAATAAATTTTTCCGTTGCGATCAACTTCAACATCAAGACGTGAAGCAAGTGCGTTTACAACTGATGCACCAACACCATGTAGACCACCAGAGGCTGCATAAGAACCGCCACCGAATTTTCCACCTGCGTGCAATTTAGTCATTACAACTTCAACGCCAGTGAGTCCGGTCTTTGGCTCTTTATCTACTGGAATTCCACGACCATCATCATGTACTTCTACTGATCCATCTGATTCCAAATTAATTTCAATATTCTTGCAATGTCCGGCGAGAGCTTCATCTACCGAGTTATCAATAATTTCCCAGAGACAGTGCATGAGTCCACGTGAATCGGTTGTTCCGATATACATACCTGGACGTTTGCGAACTGCATCTAAACCTTCAAGGACGGCGAGATCTTTGGCGTTATAGCCATTTTCTGTTGTTGATGTTAGATCGTCGGTAGCCACGGAGATGAAGGTTATCTTGCAAGGGGTGAAAATCTTGGTTCATTGCAAGCACTTTGCAGAAAAATATTTTTTCAGGGTATTTGCAGGAAATTATGTGGGATTTATGACACGCCCGAGCGTGAATTTAGATATTTTAACGAGCGGGGAATAAAGGTTTAGTGGTTTGATGTTCCCCT
>CANKCX010000007.1 GCA_947480375.1 Actinomycetota bacterium | reverse complement strand
CTAAAACTAAACCAGTACGAATTTTCAC
This sequence comes from Actinomycetota bacterium, assembly GCA_947480375.1. Taxonomy (GTDB): domain Bacteria; phylum Actinomycetota; class Actinomycetes; order Nanopelagicales; family Nanopelagicaceae; genus AAA044-D11. The sequence continues at coordinate 15,647 of CANKCX010000007.1, read as the reverse complement.
GGTTCGAATATCGCCAGCAAGATCTGCAGCGCCTTCCCACTCGCGACAAACAGCGGCTAAGAAATCATCACCACCGCGATCGCTTTCAGTAACGGCACGATTTCCAGTTTCGCCATACCAACCAATTGCACTTGCAGAGATAAATACTGAAGGCTTAACAGTTGCGACGGCATTTGCGATTGCGGTAGTTCCAAGTAATCTCGAATTTAGAATTGTTGATTTGTACTTCTTAGTCCAGCGTTTATCGCCAACACCGGCTCCTGCAAGATGGATTACGGCGTCAACGCCTTCGAGGGCTGATAAATCTACGGTTCCAGCTTTTGGATCCCATGAAATTTCATCTCGAGCAATCGCCGGACGACGAACAAATCTTTGGACGGTATGACCTTCATTGCGAAGGTGTCCCACTAACGCAGTTCCGATAAGTCCGGATGCGCCAGTAACCGCTACGCGTTGTGGCGGCAGGCGAGTTGCCATTGTTAAGAGAGACCCAAATCTGATTCGAAACGTCCACCTTCAAGACGTTCCTTCAAAGTGACTAGGAATCTCGCTGCATCTGCACCATCAACAATTCGGTGATCATATGAAAGTCCGAGATAAACCATTGAGCGAACCGCAATTGTTTCGCCGCCATCGGTACCCGCCATGACCATAGGTCGCTTAACAACAGCGCCCAGACCAAGGATTGCAACCTGTGGTTGGTTAATGATCGGTGTATCAAAGAGTGCGCCACGACTTCCGGTATTTGTAATTGTGAAAGTACCGCCACCTAATTCATCTGGCGAAATCTTATTGTCGCGAGTACGAGCAGCAACATCGGTTATTTTGCGAGCAATACCGCCCATATTTAAATCACCAGCATCACGAATGACAGGGACCAATAAACCGCGTTCGGTATCAACTGCAATACCTAAGTGTTCGGCGCCATGATAAGTAATTTGGTCGCCGTTTACTGATGCATTTAAAACAGGATGCTGCTTCAGTGCTTCGCAAACTGCAACTGCAAAGAATGGCAAGAACGATAATTTTGAACCTTCGCGAGCTTCGAATGATGCTTTAGCGCGATCGCGCAATCTGGCAATCGCAGTTACATCAACCTCGATGACTGTGGTTAATTGCGCGCTTACATGAAGTGATTCAAGCATGCGTTCGGCAATAACTTTGCGAAGTCGAGACATCGTCACTGTTGTTCCGCGAAGTGGCGAAACGGCTACTGGAGCAGGTGAAGATTGGTTTGAAGCCGGAGCAGCAAATGTTTGCATTGGCGCAACAGCAGCTTTCGGAGCAGCGGCCATTACATCTTCCTTACGAATTCGACCACCAATTCCGGTGCCCTTAACCTTTGAAAGATCGACGTTATTTTCAGCGGCAAATTTTCTAACAATAGGAGTTACGTAAGCGTCGCCATTCGATACCGCAGCAGCAACTGGAGCAGCAGCAACTGGAGCCGGCGGAGGAGTTACAACTGGAGCAACTACAACAGCAGCAACTGGAGCCGGTGGAGGAGTTACAACCGGAGTTGCAACAACCGGAGTTGCGGGCGCACCCGAACCACCAATAACTGCAAGTCGAGCGCCAACTGGAACGGTTGAATCAACTGCAACATCAATCGAAACTAAAGTTCCGGTAGCAGGTGATGGAATTTCGGTATCAACTTTGTCGGTAGAAACTTCTAGCAGCGCTTCATCAACAGTTACTTGATCGCCTACATTCTTAAGCCAACGAGTGACAGTTCCTTCCGTAACTGATTCGCCAAGTGCTGGCATAGTCACGATAGTTCCAGATGAAGAAGGAAGAGATGCGGCAGAAGCAGCAACCGGCGCAGGAGATGCGGCAGGAGCAGCAACCGGCGCAGGAGATGCGGCAGGAGCAGCAACCGGTGCGGCTTGCACAATCGGGGTTTCAACAACCGGTGCGGCGGGAGCTACGGGTGCTGTGGCACCTGCGCCATCAGCGATGACTGCAAGTTCGGCGCCAACTGCAACAGTTGCATCAACTGCAACGACAATCTTCTGTAGAACTCCAGCAACTGGAGATGGAATTTCGGTATCAACTTTGTCGGTAGAAACTTCTAGGAGTGGCTCATCAACGGCCACCATGTCGCCCTCTTTTTTAAGCCAACGTGTAACAGTTCCTTCAGTTACCGATTCGCCAAGTGCTGGCATCGTTACAGAAAAGGTCATTTTATATTCTCCCGTTACCCGTGTGCATGAAGTGGTTTACCAGCAAGTGCTAAATGTGCTTCGCCAACGGCTTCAGAAAGCGTTGGGTGGGCATGAATCAGCGAAGCGACATCTGATGCTTCTGCTTCCCAGTTAAATATTAATTGTGCTTCGGCCAATAGTTCGCCGACGCGTGCACCAACCATATGAATTCCGAGTACCGGACCATTCTTGGCAGCAACTAACTTAATAGCGCCAGCAGTTTTAAGAATCTGAGCCTTACCATTTCCAGCAAGATCATAATTAAGTTCGACAACATCATGTCCACGTTCTTTAGCTTGAGCAGTTGTTAAACCTACTGAGGCAACTTCTGGTTCAGAGTATGTAACACGAGGAACGCCGTCGTAATTAATTGGACGAGGATTTAGCCCTGCAATTTCTTCCGCAACCAAAATACCTTCGCCAAAGCCGACATGTGCCAATTGAAGAGTAGGAATTAGATCGCCCACAGCCCAAATTCCTGGAACATTTGTGCGGCACTTGTTATCAACTAAAAGATATCCGCGGTCCATTGATAGGCCAGCTTCTTCGTATCCAAGGTTTGCAGATACCGGTCCGCGACCTACGGCAACTAGAAGTACCTCTGCAGTAAATGTCTTGCCATCTTCCAAAGTGACAGTTACTCCTGCCGCACTCTTTGTGGCTGATGCGAATCTAGTTCCAAGTTCAAAATTAATTCCACGTTTTCTAAATGCGCGCTCTAATTGCTTGCTTGAAGATTCATCTTCGAGTGCAACCAGATGAGGAAGGCCTTCAATAATAGTTACTTCGGCTCCGAATGATTTCCAGACTGATGCAAACTCACAACCAATAACTCCGCCACCAAGAACAATCACACTGCTTGGAACCCGGTCCATCGCAATTGCATGTTCGCTTGTGATGATCTGCGTGCCATCTATTTCTAGTCCAGGCAAAGTTTTTGGATATGAACCAGTTGCTAGAACAATATTTTTTCCGGTGTATTTAACTCCGTTAACTTCAACTTCATTCTTAGAAACTAGGCGACCATGACCTTCGATATATGTAACGTTTCGAGACTTAACAAGTCCTTGCAAACCTTTATGTAACTTTGAAACTACGCCATCCTTGTAGGCATTTACTGCCAACATATCGATGCCGATGAATTGGGTGTTAACGCCAAAATCTGAAGAGTGTCTAGAACTGTCAGCAACTTCGCCAGCATGTAGTAGCGCTTTGGTTGGGATACAACCGCGATGTAGACAGGTTCCACCAAGCTTGCCCTCTTCGATAAGCGCAACGCTTAAACCAAGTTGTGATGAACGTAGGGCGCAGGCGTAACCGCCGCTGCCACCACCGAGAATTACTACATCAAATTGCGACACAGATCGCCTCTCCATTTGGTCTTACTGAACCCACCGAACCGAGCCCCAATCTTGCCACGAAATCACGCTGAGCCTAATTCGGAACGAGCCTTTGGATTTACTTACGGGCAGGTTGTGATGAAGCCGACTCAATCAGGGTCACGAGTGAGCGAAGCGCGATACCCGTTCCGCCGACAGGGGTATAACCATGGGCACTGGCCTCGTTGTAGGAAGGTCCAGCAATATCTAGGTGCAGCCATGGAAGTTCTGGGTCGATGAACTCCTTTAGGAATAACCCGGCGACCAACATTCCGCCCATTCGATCTCCAATATTTGCAAGATCTGCGACCGGAGAATCGAGTGATGCTCGAAGTTCTTCCGGAAGTGGCATCGGCCAAAATGCTTCGCCAGCTTTCTGCGAGGCCGTTAAAAATTCACCAGAGAATTCGAAATCATTTGTCATGACCGCGCTAGTTCTAGTTCCAAGTGCGACAACTTGAGCACCCGTAAGTGTTGCTACATCAATAATTCCGTCGAGGCCGCCAGCTTTATTGCCAACTTCTTGCGCTCGCACAAGTGCGTCTGCCAGAACCAATCGACCTTCGGCATCTGGATTCAAAACCTCTACGGTTTTGCCGCCATAAATAGTAATAATGTCACTTGGCCTTGTTGCATTCTCGCTGACCATGTTTTCAGCAAGTGGCGCCCAAGCATCAACCGAGATTGGTAATTTTAATTCTGCAATCGCAAACACTGCGGCTATTACTGCAGCAGCGCCGCTCATGTCGCTCTTCATTGCTTCCATCCCATTAGCTGGCTTTAGTGCAAGCCCACCGGTATCGAAAGTGATTCCCTTGCCAACAAATGCATAGTTTCGCTTGCTCTTACTTGGCTTATAAGAAACATGTAGAAGTCTTGGTGGATTAGCAGAACCTTGACCAACACCAATGATTCCGCCATAGCCCTGGGCTTTAAGTGTTACTTCATTTAATATTTCAACCTTTAAACCAAGCGGAGTCGCTATTTTTTTCATACGCGCGCAGAAAGATTCCGGAGTTAAATGACTTGGCGGTGTGTTGATTAAATCGCGAACGGTAGAGGTATGGCGGGCAATAATTTCCGCACGAACTAGAGCACGTTTAACTGAGGCATCAGAGGTAGATTTTGTGGCGATGATGATTTGTTCCAGCGGGCTTTTGAAATCTGCCTTCGTACTAGATCTAAATTCGGTAAATGAATATGCCCCTAAGGCTGCGCCTTCAGCAACTGCAGAGATTTCGGCTAGAGATCCTGCAGGGAGTGCAAAGGTTGCAGATGATTGGCCGGCCAATTCACGTGATGCTGCGCCTGCTGCACGTCGAAGAACTTCTGGATCGTATTTTTTCGAAGTTTCTCCTAGGCCAGTGAAATAAATCGTTGCTGGCTTAGTGAATGGCACTTTAATAATTTCATCGCTCTTGCCAGTCGCCCCAAAATTTTTCAATATTTCTAGCAAGGCCTTCTCGTTCAATTTGTTCAATGTGATGGCGCCAGATTCAATCTGCAATTTACCGCCGGCAGCCGAAAGACCAACAACAGCATATGGAGTTGCAATGGTGCTTGCTAACTTCAGAGCTTTCATTAATCCTCCTGATTATTGGCGATACAGATTTAGACTAGCGAACTATAAATCAATTGGCAGAGTTTGCCTAAGTTACGGATACTTTTGAGATAAGTTTGCCGATGTGAAATCACCGTTATATGACTGGCATCAATCAATGTCTGCAAAATTGGCAGATTTTGGGGGATGGGATATGCCAATTGAATATCCCAAGGGCGTTAATGGTGTTGCCGGTGGCACGTTAGCTGAACATGCTGCAGTGCGCGAGCGTGTGGGAATTTTCGATGTTTCGCACCTCGGAAAAATAAGCGTCAAAGGCCTTGGTGCCAAAGAATTCGTTAACACTATGGTCACCAATGATTTAAATCGAATTTCTGCGGGAAGCGCCCAATACAACTTATTCTGCAACGACGATGGTGGCGTAATCGATGATCTAATTATTTATGAATTCGCGCCAGATGATATTTTCATAATTCCAAATGCATCCAATTGCGCGCAGGTCGCTTCAGATTTGAGTGCCCATGCACCAGCCGGAATTGAAATCAAGAACATTCACGAAAGTTTTGCAGTACTGGCAATCCAAGGCCCAGATTCTGGGAAGGCGCTTTCGGCGATGGGGCTGGATTTAAATCTTGAATATATGTCTTTCACTAAAGTCACATTGCCCGTTGCACCTGAAATAGGCGAAGTAATTATTTGCCGCACCGGTTATTCCGGAGAATTTGGTTATGAATTGCTGCCGCAATGGAATCAAGCAGAATCGCTCTGGAAAATTTTAGTTAATGAGATCGCAAAATTTGATGGCCGAGTTTGCGGTTTGGGCGCCCGAGATACTTTGCGTACCGAGATGGGATATCCATTGCATGGCCACGAACTTTCAACTGACATAACCCCCGTGCAAGCAAGTGCAAATTGGGCCGTAGTATTTTCAAAATCAGAATTTCGGGGAAAGAGCGCTCTTGAAGGCGAAAAGGCGAGCGGACCGAAACGAGTATTGCGCGCACTTAAATGTAGTGATCGAGGAATTCCTAGAGCAGGCATGAACGTTTTTAATTTAGAAGGCCAAGTAGTCGGAGAAGTAACAAGCGGAACTTTCTCACCAACTCTAAAAATCGGAATTGCGTTGGCGCTAGTAAAGCCCGAGATAAAAATTGGGAATGATGTACAGATTGATGTACGAGGCCGAATGAGTTCGGCCAGTGTCGTATCTGCGCCCTTCGTTGAATCTCACGTTCGCTAAATAGCTAAGAACGTTCATCTTTCTTGGCAACGATTACCGGACGCCCAGATTCAAGAGTGTAGACATTAATCCGATTTTCAAAGGCGCTCTTCAGCTCTGGAGAATGGATTACGTAATCTGAAGTTCCGTGAAGCAAAACTCGACCTTCTTGCATTACAACAATTTTCTCGGCATACATCGCAGCAAGCGTTATGTCGTGCATGGTAGAAACAATTGTTACACCGCGCTCTTTTAGAAGTTCAATATTGTTTAGAACTGCAATTTGGTGATGCAAATCCAGCGCGCTAGTTGGCTCATCAAGCAGAATGAGGGTCGGTTCTTGTACTAAAGCTCGCGCTATTAGTGCACGCTGCATTTCACCACCTGATAGTTGTGAAACAAATTGAGTCTGCATGCCAAAAAGTCCGGTTAATTTGAGTACATCGGCAACCAAACTTCTACTTGTCTTGCTTTCATTGCCCCAGCCATCACGTTTCGATCGACCGAGCATCACATATTCGCTAACACTCATTCCGATTGGAATTTGTGGATGCTGTGGGACGAATGCAACATTGCGATCGTGATTTCTAAAAACTTCAACCCCAGCATCAGTAATCGATCCTGAGTAAGGCTGGGAACCCAGTAAAGCCTTTAGGAATGTAGTTTTTCCGGCGCCATTTGGCCCAACGAGACAAGTCCACTTGCCCTGTTCAATTTCGACATTGATATCACTGAGAATATTTCGGTTGCCCAATCGGATATTTAGATCTTGCACATTAATCATTGAGACACCATTCTCTTCTTACGTAAGACGACTAGGAAAAATGGAGCGCCAACAAAGGCGGTTATAACTCCGATTGGTAATTCCGCAGGAGATAACAAAGTTCTTGCACCCAAATCTGCGAGAACTAGAAAACTTGCTCCGACAAGTGCAATCGTTAGGAGTCCACGATTCGTAACTCGATGCGTAATGCCTCGTACTAAATGCGGGACAACGATTCCTACGAAGCCAATTAAGCCACTCGCCGATACCGCAGTTGCAGTCGCAAGAGTTGCCGCAATAACAGCGATCACGCGTAATTTATTTGGATTAATTCCAAGTGAATAAGCCTCTTCATCGGTAAGCATTAAGCCATCTAGTTGCTTAGAAACTGTTATCAAAATTGTAAGCGCGATGAGAATATAGATTGAAGACCAAGTAACAATCTGCCAATTGGCAACGGTAAGTTCACCGAGAATCCAAGAATAAACCGGACGCAGGGAAGAACTATTTCGTTGTTGTAAATATGTTTGAACGGCTGTTGCGAAGGACCCGACAGCAATTCCTGAAAGCAGCAAAGAATTGGGTTCGGCAAAGAATTTTCCGGATATGAAGAAACTTGTAAGTACGGCAAGAATTGCGCCAATAAACGAGAATATTGGCAACAGGCTATAAAGATCAGCGCCTGCACTTGTTATAGCAATGGTTGCACCGAGTCCGGCGCCAGCAGCTGCGCCAAGTAGATATGGATCAGCTAATGGATTACGAAAAACTGTTTGATAAACCGCGCCACTGGTAGCAAGGGCTGCACCCACTAGCGCCGCCAAAAGTGCACGCGGCAATCGAAGATCAAGCAAGAGAGTTCGTTCTTGACCAGTTAAACCACCAGATGCACCAAATAGCGTTCTGATTATTTTCTCAAAGTCTAAGGAGACTGGTCCAAAACTAATAGCCAGAATTCCCACAAAAAACAGCAAGACGAACGAGAGCGCTGTTATCTTCCAATTCCAAATCGGGGATAACCCACTCTCGTTCACCTTAGTTTTCATCTTTATTTAATCTTCGCAATCGAGTCAGCGATGAATTCGTAAAATTCGATTAGACGAGGGCCCCATCTAGAAGGGATGTCTTCTGGAAGTGCAACGATGTTTTTACTCTTAACCGCAGCAATTCCATTCCAACCCGGACGCTTTTGAAGGGTTGCAAGTGATTCGCCATATTGCGCATCTGAAAGAAAAATTACCTTTGGATTGGCTTTGATTAGATACTCGGATTGCAGTTGTGGATAGCCTGCAGAATCTGCAGTAGCCGCTGGATCTGCGACATTTACCAGATTGAAATCTCGATATACCTTTCCGATGAAAGTATCGGAAGTAGCGGTATATAGAGTGTTATCAAGTTCATGGAAGAAAGTAATTTTCGCTGACTTGCGACCCTTTGCTATGGCCGCTCTGATTTTGGTTTTCATATTTGCAACAACGCTTTGTGCGCCTGGCAGATTGCCAGTAGCGCGGCCAAGAGCGGTAACTTCCGAATATGCCTGACTTAAATCTTTAGGTGCACGTTCTAGGAATACCTTTATCTTCAATTTTTCAAGTGCCGCCTTAACTTCGGTTGCTTTTGTGGCATCGGCATTTAAGACAATTAAATCTGGCTTGTAATTCATTAAGGCTTCCACATTTGGACTAAATGCAGATAGCTTGGTCAGAGGCGCACTACTTGGAAAATTGGATAAATCATCTACGGCTATAACTTGATCGCCAGCTCCAATTGCAAAGAGGGTTTCAGTTGCACTTGGTGATAGTGAAATAATTCGTTTTGGAAATTTAGTTGAAGCTGGTGCTGATTGAATATTAAGCGCTGAGACAATTGAAACAATTAAAGCCCCTATAAATATTCGGTAGCTAAATATCTTGGTGAACTTAAGCATAAAAATCTCCCTCAAGAGTTTTTGAGGGAGGAAGCTTGGGCGATAAGAAAAATAAATTTCTCTTGAGGCCCGACCTTCCTCCGAGGTCGGATACATCAATAATGAGTTAGGCGACCTGGCTTGGATTTGTAATCGGCGAGATTCAAATCTTCACAGTTGCGGGACAGCGCCGGGATTTAACCGGACTTCGCTAAACGCATTACTACTGAAAAACTAAATTTTCAGTGGCGCAAAATTAGCACTACCTCAATCTTTTTTGCGAGAACGGCGCCCGATTGCAAAGGCGAGTCCTAGGGCAAGGACTAAACCTGCGCCTGCAGCAAATAATTCGCCGCCTTCAATACCTTCATGGGCTTCAGTAATCGAATGCTCTGGGCCATTTCGCCCATGTTCATCGGCGAATGTCGTTGAGGGAAGAATTACTAACCCCAATGCAACTAACCCGGAAAATAGCTTTCGTTTCATGGAAGACAGACTACGCTTTTCTTTATGGAATATCGTCGCCTCGGCTCATCAGGAATGTATGTCTCAGAAATTTCCTATGGAAATTGGATCACCCACGGTTCACAGGTTGAGGCCGATGCGGCTATCAAATGCGTTCGTGCGGCGCTGGATGTTGGCATCACAACTTTCGATACGGCAGATGTTTATGCGGGCACCAAGGCTGAGAGCGTTCTGGGCAAGGCGTTGAAAGGCGTTAAGCGCGAAAGCTATGAGTTATTTACCAAGGTTTATTGGCCAACTGGTCCTGGAAAAAATGACCGCGGTCTTTCTCGCAAACACATCATGGAATCTGTACATGCTTCGCTAAAGCGTTTAAATACTGATCATATTGATCTCTACCAAATGCATCGTTTTGATTATGAAACACCGGTTGAAGAATCACTCCGTGCATTTGATGATCTAATCCGCCAGGGCAAAGTTCACTACATCGGTTTCTCTGAATGGAGCGCGCCTCAAATAAGCGAAGCGCTAAAGATTCAGAAGGCTAATGGCTTTGATCGTTTTGTTTCTAGCCAACCACAATATTCAGCGTTATGGCGCGTTATTGAATCTAAAGTCATTCCGCTCTGCGAAAGTGAAGGAATCGGTCAGATAGTTTGGTCGCCAGTGGCACAAGGTGTTTTAACTGGAAAGTATTTACCAGGCAAGAAGCCGCCAGTTGGCTCTAGAGCAACTGATAAGAAGAGCGGTGCTGAAATGATTTCGCGTTGGATGCGCGATGATGTTTTGACAGCTGTCGCAAAGCTAAAACCAATCGCAGATTCACTTGATCTAACAATGTCGCAGTTAGCTCTTGCTTGGGCGCTTTCAAATCCAAATGTTTCTTCAGTAATCATGGGTGCTTCAAAGCCATCTCAGGTTAAGGAGAACGTCAAGGCATCTGGGGTGAAATTAAGTGCAGATGTTTTAAAACAAATAGATCAGGCCCTCGGTTCTATCCCAGAAACTAATCCAGATAAAACAGAGAGCCCTAATCCTCGAGCTTAAGCGTTTTTAATTAGATACTGTCGCCAAGTTTTTTCTGTGGGGCAGGGGCGCGAAGGCGACGCATTTGAGTAGAACGCAACCATCCGTACATTCCGAGACCCTTAGTTGGTTCATTAGGAAATTTTTCGCTAACCAATTTCTTAATACGACGGCCAGTGAAGAATCCATAAATAACTGAGTAACCCATCGCGGAGTACATCAAGATAATCGCGAAGAAGCGAATTTCTACTGAAGGCACCATTGTTAAAATCAAAACGATAACCATTAGGGGCAAGAAATATTCTCCAAGAGAGCGACGCGAGTCGATGTAATCGCGAACAAATTTCTTAACTGGACCTCGGTCACGTGCTGGTAACGCGTTTTGATCTCCACGCATATAGGCAGCTCTTGCTTCGGCTCGTCCAGCTTTTAGGGCTTCACGATTCTTTGCACGATCAGCTTTCGTAACTGGGGCGGTAATTGAATTTACCTTTGTCTTAGCGACAGCGTCTTTGCGCTTTGGCGTTGCCTTACCCTTTTTCTCGGGCTTGTCCTGTGAATTCTTATCTGATGATTTGCTCATGTGGCTACGGTAGAGCGAGCATTCGCTCGAGCGCAACTTTTGCATATTTGGCGGTCTGCGCTTCGACTGAAATTTGGTTGACCAGGCGGCCGGAAACAAGTGATTCCATCGCCCAAACTAGGTGAGGTAGATCGATTCTGTTCATAGTAGAGCAGTAGCAAACTGTCTTATCTAAGAAATGAATCTCGCGGTCGACATATTTATTGGCCAAGCGCTGGACCAAATTAAGTTCGGTTCCAATCGCCCATTTGCTTCCGACAGGCGAATTCTCGATGGTTTTAATGATCATCTCGGTGCTACCAACAACATCAGAATTAGAAACCACTTCGTGTTGGCATTCAGGATGAACCAATATTTGTACGCCCGGAACTTTGGCGCGCATCTGGCTTATATTTTCTAAGGAGAAACGTCCATGCACCGAACAATGTCCACGCCAGAGAATTACCTTTGCGCTCTTAATCTCTTGGTCAGTCAACCCACCATTTGGTTTCCAAGGATTCCAAACTGCGCAATCTTCAAGCTTTAATCCAAGATTTAGGACCGCAGTGTTTCGTCCTAGGTGTTGGTCGGGAAGAAAAAGAATTCGCTCACCCTTTTCAAAAGCCCAATTCATCGCTCGGGTTGCATTTGAAGAAGTACAAACAGCGCCACCGTTTTTACCAGTGAACGCTTTAATCGCGGCGGAAGAGTTCATGTATGTGATTGGAATTGTTTTATTACTTAAGCCAAGATTTTCTAAAACAGCCCAGCAGTCATTGACTTGTTTTGCAGAAGCCATATCTGCCATGGAACATCCAGCAGCTAGATCAGGCAAAATCACCTTTTGATTTGCGGAAGTTAAAATGTCGGCACTTTCGGCCATAAAGTGCACGCCGCAGAAGAAGATAAATTCTGCAGAGGTATTAGCTTCGGCAGCTTGCGCTAATTTAAATGAATCGCCAGTGATATCCGCGAATTGAATAACTTCATCACGTTGGTAGTGGTGACCAAGAATCATGGCTCGACTTCCAAGGGATTTCTTTGCTGCGATGGCTCTGGCAACCAAATCAGGATCGCTAGCTGGGGGGAGTTGGCCATCGCATGAGACTCCACGTTCACTTGCCAGGTCAGAGCCTTGGCCAAGAATCAGTAAATCGGAAAGTCTTGATGAGCCCATGGGGACATTATGGAGTAGCCTTTGGCCATTCACGAATTAATTTTTCAAGCTTTTAGGTAAGTCCAGAACCAGATTGGGAGAGCAATGAGCACTGAAACATCACAAGAGGTAACAATTACTGGAACGCCAGCACCTCTCGCTACTGGAATAGTTTTGACCGACGTTGCCGCAACAAAGGTTGCAGCGCTTCTTGCACAAGAAGGTCGCGACGACTTAAGTCTTCGCGTTGCGGTTCAACCTGGTGGTTGCTCCGGACTTCGCTACCAACTTTATTTTGATGATCGCTCGCTCGATGGTGACACAGTCACAGAATTCGGTGGCGTAAAGGTTGTTACAGACAAAATGAGTACTCCGTACTTGATGGGCGCTTCAATCGATTTTGTTGACACCATCGAAAAGCAAGGCTTCACAATTGATAATCCAAATGCTCAAGGCTCTTGTGCCTGCGGCGATTCTTTTAACTAACCAAACAGTTAGTTAATCAATTATGAAAATAGCCTGCGCTGGCTCAGTCGGGCGCGATCACTTAATGACTTTCCCTGGAAAGTTCACCGACTCATTAGTTGCAGAATCCCTAGACAAAGTCTCGCTCTCATTTTTGGTTGACGGGCTAGATGTTAGGCGTGGCGGAACCGCAGCAAATATCGCATTCGGTATCGGCGCTCTTGGCTTAAATCCATTTTTAATTGCAGCAGTAGGCACCGATTGGGCCGATTATGACGCCTGGCTAACACGTCACGGAGTCGATACCAGCCACGTCAAAATTTCAAAAGATTTATTGACAGCCTCATTTATGGTTACAACCGATCAAGATTTAAATCAGATTGCATCATTTTTCCCTGGCGCAATGAGCGAAGCGCGAGAGATAGAACTTTCCCCAATTATCGAGCGCTCTGGAAAATTTGATTTACTAATAATTTCACCTGATGATCCAGATGCAATGATCAGTCATAGTCAAAGTGCTCGTGAACTAGGTATCGCTTTTGCGGCAGATCCATCTCAACAATTAGCCCGCATGGATGGCGAAGCAATTAAATTATTAATTGACGGAGCCCACTATCTCTTTCTAAATGAATATGAACTTGCTCTTACAATCCAGAAAACTGGTTGGAGTGATGCTGAAATATTTAGCAAAGTGAAAGTTCGTATTATTACTCTCGGATCTTCCGGGGCAAGAATTGAAGAACATGGCAAAGATCCAATAACTGTGGGCGTTCCTAAAGAGTTAGCGAAAATTGACCCAACCGGCGTCGGAGATTGTTTTCGTGCAGGATTTGTTTCTGGTCTCGCATGGGGCTTGAACCACGAACGCTGCGCACAAATCGGATCAATGCTTGCAACATTCTGCATTGAAACAAAGGGCACGCAGGAATATCGATTTACTAAAGCCGAATTTATCGAGAGGTTCGAAACGGCTTATGGCCAGGCTGCGGCCAACGAAGTTAGTGCAAATTTAGAGCCGCGTTTAATCGGCTAATTTTGTAATTTCATATTTATTTAATTCAACTACCTTTATAGAGTTTCCGGTCATCCGAGACCATGCTGATAAATCTGGCTCGGTTGCAGGATCATCGCTCAAAAGTGTTATTTGAAATCCAATGGGAGCTACCTTCAGAGCTTTGGCTAATTCAATTATTGGCTGTGGACAACGCTTTCCCAAGCAATCTAAAGTCTGCACAGGTTCTACTTTCCGCGCAACTCTTCAACGGTGACTTTCAAGGTATCTAAGAAGCCTTTTATATCTTCGAAAGTTGTTGAGTGATGAATTGTCAGGCGGATATTTCCTTGAGTTAATAAACCCAGAGCCGCGAGTACGTGACTTGGTTGCATATTTGCAGCGCTGCATGCCGACCCAGAATCAACGGCATATCCAGCATCTGCCAATTTCGTGACGAGTTGTTCGGCGCTTACGTAGAGAAACGAAGCGCTTAAGAGATGTGGTTCGCCCAGCGGGGCCAAATCAGCATCAGGAATATTTGTTGAAATATATTGTCGAATATCCTGATTAATTGCTGCAATTTTGGCTGCCAAATTCTTTTGATCTGCGACCCAACTATCAATTGCTAGCGCACTAGCAACAATTAACGGCAAGGAAGTTGGACCAGGATTGATGCGGCCATCGAGATGGGGAAGTGGGCTCTTCCAATTAGCGCGCTTTGATACAGCAAATATGCCTAGTCCACTTGGGCCAGCCCAAGTTGTTGAATCCCAAAGTGCAGTGCTCCAATTATCCGGAAGTTTTAACCGGGTGCCGGATGCTGTTGCATCAACAAAAATCGCTGACCCTTTGGTCGGAGGCGTTGCTTGGACTATTCCAGTTTCGCGATTGCAAAGTTGGTAGGCAACGACATCGGATTCAAGGCAGAGGCTGTAATCGACTCGGCCATTTGGTTCGGCGCTAAGTTCTATTGTTTTGAGCTGTTGGTTGGCTTGGGCGATTGCAAAAACTTCCATGCGATCGACATTTGAATAGACCAATCTCTTGAAATTACTTGCGTCATCAAGAAGCCCATTGATTCCTAGATGAAATCCAAGGTTTGGCTCCCCTAAGAATGTAATTTCATCGCTACGGGTTCCCAAATGACTTGCAAAAGTTTCTTTGGCCTCGTTTAAGAGCAACCCAGCGCTCTTTGAATCAACCCCTAGTTTGGTCGGGTCGGGCCAGGTAACTTCAAAGATATGTGGCAGCGCCATCCGGGCGGCGTCATGGAGACGGGGCTCGGATTGAAAGTTCGGGGTGATGGAAACCACGCCTAGAACGCTACTCCCACTTGGTTGTAAGAGTGAAACCGAGGGATATTCTTGCCCAATGAAATTTAAGCCATCAGGGTTCGGGAAGAAATCATGGGGCAAAACTGCCCTCTACCTAATTTCAGGTGGATCGATTGCGCTTCTAACTTCTTGCTCGACTGAAAATATTTCAGGCATGGGTTTTGAAAAAGATCTGTCCAGCGTCAATGAAACATCGATAACCCTTTGGCAAGGCGCATGGATAGCGGCCGCGGTTGTTGGAGTGTTCACCGCAATTTTAATTATGTGGCCAGTATTTCGTCATCGTCGTAAGGGCGATGAAGTTCCTAAGCAAACTCAATACAACGTACCGGTTGAAGTTGCTTACACAGTTATTCCATTCATAATCGTCGCAGTTCTTTTCTACTTCACTGCGGTCAAAGAATCCCAAATTACTAAAGTTTCTGCCGATGACAAGATCAGTCACACCATTGATGTAAATGCTATGCAATGGTCATGGCAGTTCACATATAAGGACAATCCTGCTGCGGGAACAATTACCGGAACAACCGCGCAACCACCAGTTTTATATCTACCAAAAGGCGAGCGAGTTCGTTTCAATATAACTTCAACAGATGTTGTGCATGGATTCTGG
>CANKCX010000006.1 GCA_947480375.1 Actinomycetota bacterium | reverse complement strand
TGTAGTGCGGGTTACTTCAGATGGTGACGCACTTGCAAGACAGACCGGATTAATCGATGCAAACAATCGCCCGATTCGAGGTCTGCCACCACAAGTTGTGTCAGCAGGAATCTGTGATGCAGAAGCCGCTTGGCGCGGTGCATTTTTAGCTCACGGTTCACTAACCGAACCCGGTAGATCATCAGCTTTAGAAATAACTTGTCCGGGACCAGAGGCTGCGTTAGCTCTTGTCGGCGCAGCTAGACGTTTGGGCATAACAGCAAAAGCCCGAGAAGTTCGTAGCGTTGATCGCGTAGTTCTTCGCGATGGCGATGCCATAGGTGCATTACTCACCAGATTAGGAGCACATGAAAGTGTTCTAGCTTGGGAAGAACGGCGCATGCGCCGCGAAGTAAGGGCAACAGCAAATCGCTTAGCTAATTTTGATGATGCAAACTTACGCAGATCTGCGCGAGCTGCAGTTGCGGCATCAGCGAGAGTTGCTCGAGCTATGGAAATTCTCGGTGAACAAATTCCAGATCACCTGAAGCAGGCAGGGGAGTTGCGCATCAATCATGGTCAGGCAAGCCTTGAAGAACTTGGTTCATTAGCAACCCCACCAATGACGAAGGATGCAATTGCAGGGCGAATCCGCAGATTGCTTGCAATGGCCGATAAGCGCGCCCATGATTTAGGAATTCCGGATACAGAGGCGGGGCTGAGCCCAGATTTATTAGCTGAATAAGGTTAGCCCCGATATTTTCGCGCATAAGTAGGCTGCAGGTGGCTGATAGGATTTAACCCTCTACAACGATGTGGTTTATAAATTTTCTTCTTACTTGAGGCAGGCAAATAAATGGTACGTGTCGGAATTAATGGTTTTGGACGAATCGGTCGTAACTTCTTTCGAGCAGCACTTCAATCTGGTGCAGATATCGAAATCGTAGGTATTAACGATCTAACAGATAACGCAACTCTTGCTCATCTTTTGAAGTACGACTCAATCTTGGGTCGCCTAGGTCTTCCAGTCACATATACAGACGACTCAATCACTGTTGGTGGCAAAACTATTCGCGTATTTTCTGAGCGTGATCCAGCGAACTTGCCTTGGGGCGAAGTTAAGGCTGACATCGTTATCGAGTCAACAGGATTTTTCACAAAGGCAGCAGACGCTAAGAAGCATATTGCCGCCGGAGCCAAGAAGGTAATTATTTCAGCACCAGCAACTGATGAAGACATCACCGTTGTTATGGGTGTTAATCATGAGAAGTATGACGCGGCTAATCACCACGTAATATCTAATGCTTCATGTACTACAAACTGCCTTGCTCCAATGGCAAAGGTTTTGGATGAAGAATTCGGAATTGTTCGCGGCCTTATGACAACAATCCATGCATATACAAATGATCAATCAGTTCTCGATCAACCTCACAAGGATCTACGTCGTGCACGTGCAGCTGCGGTTTCAATCATTCCAAGTACAACTGGCGCAGCCAAGGCAATCAGCCTGGTTCTTCCAAATTTGAAGGGCAAACTTGATGGATTCGCACTTCGTGTACCAGTCCCAACTGGTTCAGCAACAGATTTAACTGTTGAATTAGCTAAGGAAGTTACAGCAGCAGAAATTAATGCAGCTTTGAAGAAGGCAGCCGAAGGTTCACTCAAGGGCTACCTCACCTACACCGAAGATCCAATCGTCTCTGCCGACATTGTTACTGATCCAAGTTCTTGTATTTTGGATGCAGGACTTACCAAAGTTATCGGTACAACCGCGAAGGTTGTTGGCTGGTATGACAACGAATGGGGTTACTCAAATCGTCTAGTTGACCTCGTTGGATATGTGGGCAAGAAGCTTTAATGAATATCAAAACCCTCGAAACTGTAGATGTTCGTGGGAAGCGAGTTCTTCTTCGTTGTGATCTCAATGTTCCGCTGAAAGATGGCGTAATAACTGATGATGGAAGAATCAAGGCCTCGCTTCCGACGATTAAATATTTAATTGCGCAAGGCGCTTCTGTAGTGATTACGGCTCACCTTGGTAGACCCAAAGGAGAACGTAAGCCTGAACTTTCCCTTGCTCCAGTTGCCAAGCGTCTGGGTGAATTACTTGGCGCACCAGTTGAATTTTCTACCGAAATTACCGGCGCGAAGTTAAGTGGCAGCGGCGTAACGCTTCTCGAAAATATTCGATATGAAGCTGCAGAAACTTCGAAAGATGAAGCTGAACGTGCTGTTCTTGCAAAGGAACTTGCAAGTTATGCGGATCTTTTTATTAGCGATGGTTTTGGTGCAGTGCACCGCAAGCATGCATCTGTCTATGATGTTGCAAAACTTCTTCCACATGCAGCGGGATACTTAGTATCAGCCGAAGTAGAAGTCCTTAAGAAATTAACGCAATCCCCAGAGCGACCTTATGGTGTTGCCCTAGGTGGCTCAAAAGTTTCAGACAAAATTGGTGTTATCTCTAATCTCCTAGACAAAGTGGATACTCTGGCAATCGGTGGCGGAATGTTATTCACCTTCTTGGCGGCAAAAGGCCTTGAAATCGGAAAGTCCTTAGTGGAAACCGATTTGATTCCAACGGTTATTGAACTTATGGAACGTGCCGAGAAACTCGGAGTCAAATTTCTATTGCCGACAGATATTGTTGTTGCGCCAGAATTTAGCGCGGATGCAAAGCCAACTGTTGTTGCAGCTAATGCAATTCCGGCAGATCAAATGGGATTAGATATCGGACCAGATAGCGCAAAAGCTTTCGCTGCGGCGATAGGTGAATGCAAAACAGTCTTCTGGAATGGACCTATGGGTGTCTTTGAATTTCCTAACTTTGCGAACGGAACTAAAGTTCTTGCGCAATCGCTGACCGAAGTTTCAGGGATTAGCGTTGTTGGCGGTGGCGATTCTGCTGCTGCAGTACGCAAACTTGGTTTTGCAGATTCTGATTTTGGATATATCTCTACGGGCGGCGGCGCATCGTTAGAATATCTTGAAGGCAAAGAATTACCAGGTCTCGTAGTTTTACAATAATTTAATCGCAATCAAACGTTGGAGGAAGTATGCGTAAGCCACTTATCGCTGGAAATTGGAAGATGAATCTAAATCATCTTGAGGCGATTGCTGTAACCCAGAAACTCTCATACTCACTCGATGATAAAGATTACGACGCGGTTGATGTTGTCGTGCTTCCACCATTTACTGACATTCGTTCGGTACAAACCCTTATCGACGGGGATCGGCTACGACTTTCATATGGAGCCCAGGATCTTTCGCCAGAGGTTAGCGGTGCCTACACAGGTGATATCAGTGGCGGAATGCTCAATAAGTTGGGCTGTTCTTATGTTGCTGTTGGTCACTCCGAACGTCGCGCCATACACAAGGAAGATGACGTAATTGTTAATAAGAAGATCAAGGCAGCACTTGCAAATGAAATCACGCCAATATTTTGCATAGGTGAAGAGCTAGAGATCCGTGAATCCGGAGCTCATGTTGAACATGTATTGAATCAAGTTAGAAATGGGCTGAAAGGTTTCCATAAGCCAGATCTTAAGAAGATCGTTTTTGCATATGAGCCAGTTTGGGCGATCGGCACTGGAAAAACAGCCAGCGCACAAGATGCTCAAGAAGTTTGCCAAGCTATTCGCTCGGAATTAGAGAAGATTGGTTCTAACGAAATTGCTGAAGCGGCAAGAATTCTTTACGGCGGTTCGGTGAAGTCATCAAATATTGTAGAAATCATGCAACAGCCAGATGTCGACGGCGTTCTAGTTGGGGGAGCCAGCCTAGATCCTGAGGAATTCGCCCGAATCGCCAAGTTCCACCGCGCCGTAACTGCATAATTCATAGCTCGAAGGCGAGTATCCTTGCCCCAGTGCTTTTAAGAGATTTAGTCATCCGCTATAAAGGGAGAAATTCGTGGTCGTAGCTTTATCAATACTTTTAGTCATCACAAGCGTTCTTATGGTTCTCTTGGTTCTCCTTCATAAAGGTAAGGGCAGCGGACTTTCAGATCTATTCGGTGGCGGTATCTCATCAAGCTATGGCGGCTCTTCAGTTGTCGAGCGCAATCTAGATCGAATCACGATTGTTGTCGGAGGCCTCTGGTTTGCGGGAGTAATTGCGTTGAGTTTGGTGTTAAAGAAGTAAGTAGTTTTCGCTCGTAGCTGAACCAGATATTTACTAATAAGAGGAGATAAATATGGGTAGCGCAATCCGTGGAAGTCGCGTCGGCGCAGGTCCTATGGGCGAAGCCGAGCGTGGCGATGCCATTGCTCGATTCCGAGTTTCTTATTGGTGTGCAAAGGGACACGAGACTCGTCCCTCTTTTGCTGAAGATGAGACTGTTCAGATTCCTGAAATCTGGGATTGCCCACGTTGCGGTTATCCAGCCGGATTAAATAAAGATAAGCCACCGATGCCAATCAAGAATGAGCCATATAAAACTCACTTGGCATATGTAAAAGAGCGTCGCACCGAAGCAGAATCTAAGAAGATTTTGGAAGATGCACTTGCTCGCTTACGCGGTGAAGATTAATTCTTAATTAAAGCTCTGCAATAACTGAAAGTAATTCAGTAATTCCCTTGCCTCTATTTTTAAGGTGAATTCGCAGAAGTGGAAGGTTTCGAGATTCAAGAGCCTGGCCATCGCCTAAGGCTTGGGCCATAAGCAAGGTATTGAAAGTAAATTCCTTTCCAGGTATTTCCAGATCCAATTCGCTCTCACCGGTAATTTGAAGAAAAGCTCCGTTGTGCGCTCCGCCCTTATGGAATTGACCAGTTGAATGAAGAAATCTTGGACCCCAACCAAAGGTAACTCCGCATCCTGATTTAATTGCTAGCAGCTCTCGAGCCTTAGAAATTTTTACATCGCTCTCGCGATTTAGATAAGCCATTACTGCGAAATACTCGGGCTTTAATTGCAGAAATTCGCTTAGTAAATCACTCGGATTTGAACCTTGTAAGGCTCCGTAAAATTCCAAATTATCAGTTTCAAAATCTGGGGCTTTCTTAGGAACGCCAGATGCGGTCCAATCAGCTAAAAGTTTGCCAGTCCGATCTTTCGCCTCAGTTACATTTGGCTGATTAAATGGATCTACTTTAAGAGCACGACATAGCAGGGCGGTAACCCACTCCCACAAAATAAATTGTTCGCCAAGGGTGCCGACAATATTCAACTGCGAACTTTGTTCGGCAAAACCAATTATTAGCGCTTTGCCACCGATAGCCGACTGCGCACTTTCAATAACGATTGGAAGGCGACCCTTTTGGTCCTTGCCCGTTGATTCGGCAACCAATTGTTCGATCCAGTCGCCAATACCAGGAACGTTCGACCCAGCATCAACCAATGCAAAATTCTGCTCGGACATCTCGAAGATAAGCGTTGCTACCTTTATGGCAACTGAATCTTGTTCGTTGAAAGTTTTCGCTGCGGCAAGCGCATCATCGAGAAGCACCGATACATCTATTCCCAAAAGCGCAGCTGGAACCAGACCGAATGCGCTCAAAGCGCTAAATCTGCCGCCAACGTTTGGGTCAGCGTTAATTACTCGATACCCAGCCGATCTGGCCGATAGATCAAGAGGTGAACCCGGATCAGTAACAATTACAAAATGTTCCTTCGGATCTAATCCGGCGGCTTGAAAAGCCTGTTCGAAATAAAGTTTTTGTGATGCTGTTTCAATTGTTGAACCTGATTTAGAACCAACAATCACCAAAGATTCTTTTAAGTTGGCCGGTGTAGCGAGTGCAATCTGTGAGGAATCAGTTGAATCTAAGACCGTTAACTTCTTCTGAAATGTTTTTGCCATAACTTCAGGAGCCAGTGATGAACCACCCATTCCACACAAAATAAAATTTGATAAACCTGTAGCGCGAGCCCAGGCACTCAGCGCATCAAGTTGGGGGAGTAATTCGTGGCTGGCGTCGGGCAGATCAATCCAATTCATGCGGATCGCTGCTTCTGCACTTGCAGCTTCGCCCCAAAGCGTCGGATCTTTCTTGCTTAAGCTTGCTGCTATTGAATTCAAATCTTTTGCAGTTGAACTATTTGGATTATAAAAAGCGCTGGCTTCTCCAGAAATTTTTAGCATCTATTTCCTAGCTATAGATCGCTTAGCTGCAGCAACGATATTTTCCGGTGTAAATCCATACTCCTTGAAAAGTTCGCCGGCGGAAGCAGAAGCTCCAAAATGTTCAAGGCTAACGACCTCACCATTATCGCCAACATACTTATGCCACCCAGAACCAACTCCGGCTTCAATGCTTACGCGAGCCTTTACCTGCGCCGGTAGAACGCTCTCTTTATATTGGGCATCTTGCTCTTCAAACCATTCGAGGCATGGCGCGCTGACAACTTGAGTTGCAATTTTTGATTCGTTCAATAACCGAGCGGCTTCGATTGCGATATGAACTTCAGATCCTGTCGCTATCAAAATCACTTGAGGATCTTTTGCCTCACAAATTACATAGGCTCCGCGTGCCACTCCTTCTGCGCTTCCACATTTTGTTCTATCAATAACCGGAAGATTCTGTCGTGAAAGAGCAAATCCTGCAGGTTGATTGCGCTTTACTACTTCACGCCAAGCCACTGAAGTCTCGTTAGCGTCGGCAGGACGGATAACTGAGAAATTAGGGATTAAACGAAGCGATGCAATGTGTTCAACTGGTTGGTGCGTTGGTCCATCTTCACCAAGGCCAATGGAATCGTGGGTCCAAACAAAGGTTGATGGAATATTCATTAAAGCAGCAAGGCGAACCGCGCCTCTCATGTAATCGCTGAATACTAGAAAAGTTCCACCGAAACTTCTAGATAGACCGTGCAAAGCAATTCCATTTAAAATTGCTCCCATAGCGTGCTCTCTTATACCGAAGTGAATTATTCGACCGTATGGATCAGCATCTGACATCTTCGAATTCGCTGGTAAGAAAGATTTTCCACCATTAATTGAAGTGTTATTGCTACCAGCTAGATCGGATGATCCGCCCCAAAATTCTGGCAACACTTTGGCAATCTCATTTATAACTTTTCCTGAAGCAGCGCGAGTTGCAATATCTTTGCCACTTTCGAATACAGGCAGTGCTGCTTCCCAGCCATTGGGTAGCGCTTTGCTGCGCAATCTCTTTAAGAGTGCGCTCTCATTTGGATTGGTTTTTTCCCACTGTGCAAATCTTTCATCCCAAGTCTTACGAAGGATTTTTGCTCGCTCTTTAACTTGTCGGGCATGGTTTAAAACTTCTTGCGGAACAATAAATGATTCCGCTGGATCAAGTCCCAAAGCAACTTTTGTAGCAGCTACTTCATCATTTCCAAGTGCTGATCCATGTGACTCAGCGGTACCTTGCGCTTTAGGAGCTGGCCAGGCAATAACAGTCTTTAATCTAATTAGCGTGGGTTTATTAACTTCGCTCTTCGCTTTGTTCATAGCGACTTCGAGGGCTTCTCGATCTACATCTCCATCGTTCTTCGCCGCGACTTCAATTACATTCCAGCCATAAGCTTTATATCTAGCTGAAACATCCTCAGTGAATGCAACATGTGTGTCACCTTCAATTGAGATTCGATTGTCATCGTAGATAACTTTTAAATTGCCAAGTTCTTGGGTACCCGCAAGCGAAGATGCTTCTGCACTGATGCCCTCCTGCAGATCTCCGTCAGATGCAATTACCCAAATATTATGATCGAAAAGCTTTGTTGAATTTTGAGGATCAAAAAGTCCCATTTCATAACGCGCAGCCATAGCCATGCCTACAGCGCTAGAAAATCCAGAGCCAAGGGGACCGGTTGTTATCTCGACACCTTTGGTATGTCCGTATTCAGGATGTCCAGGAGTCTTTGCGCCAGCAGTTCTAAAGCTTTTTAAATCTTCAAGTTCTAAGCCATAACCAGATAGGAAAAGTTGAATATAGAGCGTGAGCGATGAATGTCCGGCAGAAAGTACAAAACGATCGCGGCCTAACCATTCAGGATCACTCGGATCGTGGGTCATAACTCTTTGAAATAACGTGTAAGCAACCGGTGCTAAAGCCATCGCTGTACCAGGATGACCGTTGCCAACTTTTTGCACGGCATCCATAGCCAATGCGCGACTTACTATTACAGCCTGATCGTCAATCTCGCTCCAACTTAAGTTCATTACTTTGCTACTCCTTCAGATGAACGACCGATTAGATTGATTCGCCAGGCACTTATCCAAACTAGAGTGGCACCAAGAAGATGTGCACCAACTATTAATTCTGGAAGACCCGTGAAATATTGAATGTAACCAATTGCGCCTTGCGCCATTGCGATAAAGAAAAAGGCTAAGACTGCTCTGCCGAAAACCTTATTTACCTGTGCATCCTCTGAAACTTTCACCACAAGATAGAGCGCAATGATTAGACAAATAAGGGCAATTACGAAATCAGCATGCAACCAAGAAACTGCTCGCGCCTCGAATGGATAACGCTTTGCTTCTATGTCGCCAGCATGAGGGCCAGTACCAGTAACTACGGCGCCTAACAAGAGCACAACAAATGTCAGAGATGTTACAATTTTTGTCAAAGTTCTAGTCGTTGATTTAATGATCAAGGTGGTTTTATTCAGAATTCGATGACGTAGCGCTAGTGCGCCGGCAATTAAGGGGATAGTGAGAACGAAATGTGCCGATACAGAAATAGGATTTAACTTCGTTAAAACAGTAATTCCACCCAGAACTACTTGTCCTAGAAATCCAAGAATTTGTAGAATTGCTAAAACTTTTAGCCTGCGATAATCCGCGCGATCCTTCAATTTTTTGATGATGTAAATTAATGCAGCGATTGCAAGAATCAGAATTAACCAGGCAATTAACCGGTTGCCGAATTCGATCCATGCATGCAATTGTCCTTGCGCCTGATGTACGACGGGCTTAATCGATCCATCCGTGCACTCGGGCCAAGTAGGGCAGCCGAGGCCAGAACCCGTAAGGCGAACGGCGCCACCTGTGACGACCAAACCCGCTTGGAATACGAGTAAAGCTGTGAATAGAAATGCTGGCAGGGTCATGTTCGTAGCCTATGTCTTGAATTGCATCTCCCGCGGCAGCCTGCCAACTGGCGGGTTTGCCTGAATTACGCAACAATACTGTTGTGAAAAAGACCGAAGATCGAACTCGTGATTTGGTGGCTAGAGCCATCCTCGAGAATGGTCCGGCAACAGCGGTGGCTTTATCTGAAAAGCTAAAAATTACTCCCGCTGGAATTCGCAGACATCTGGATACTTTGGTTGAACAAGGCGTACTTATGGCGCGTGAACCATTCCAAAGTTCTTTAGATTCGAGAGGGCGCGGTCGTCCCTCAAAAGTTTTTGTAATGACTGATACCGGTCGTGAAAAATTTGAACATACCTATGATGACTTAGCTGTCTCTGCGCTTCGCTTTATGGCATCGAAAGGTAATGAAGCCCTAGTAAAAGAGTTCGCACGCAACCGCGCTGAAGAAATTACTAAGCGTGCGGCACAAATTTTGGCTAATAAGAAGAATCTGAGCGAGAAGAGCGAAGCACTTGCCACATTCTTATCTGAAGAAGGCTATGCCGCAAATAATCATTCACAAGGTATCGGCGAAGAACTTTGCCAAAATCATTGCCCGATTGCACACGTAGCTGCGCAATTTCCAGAACTCTGCGAAGCCGAAACTCAAGCTTTCTCTGACTTACTAGGTACGCATGTCCAACGTCTAGCGACAATCGCACATGGTGATGGTGTTTGCACAACCTTTATTCCAAATTCGACAAATCTAAACAAAAGCGGAAAGCGAGCCTGACATGAGCGATGTTCTAGCCAAGAATCCTGGACTTGAGGGAATCGGAAATTATGAATTTGGTTGGTCAGATAAGAATGACGTTGGTGCGAATTCACGACGTGGTCTAAATGAGGAAGTTGTACGCGATATCTCTTCTAAGAAGAGTGAACCGCAGTGGATGCTTGATTTAAGGTTAAAAGGCTTAAACCTTTTCGAGAAGAAGCCAATGCCAAGTTGGGGTTCAGATCTTTCGGGAATCTTCTTCGATACGATCAAATATTTCGTTCGTTCAACTGAGAAGCAGGCGACAAGTTGGGAAGATCTTCCAGATGATATTAAGAACACCTACGATCGTCTTGGAATTCCAGAAGCTGAAAAACAACGTTTAGTTTCCGGCGTTGCGGCGCAGTACGAATCTGAAGTTGTTTATCACTCAATCCGCGAAGATCTAGAAGCGCAAGGCGTAATTTTTGTTGATACCGATACCGGCCTTCGCGAACATGAAGAGCTCTTCAAAGAGTATTTCGGAACCGTAATCCCAGTTGGTGACAATAAATTTGCTGCATTGAACACTTCTGTTTGGTCTGGTGGATCTTTCATCTACATTCCTAAAGGTGTGAAAGTAGATATTCCATTGCAGGCATATTTCCGCATTAATACCGAAAATATGGGGCAATTCGAACGAACCTTGATTATTGCTGATGAAGATTCTTACGTTCACTATGTCGAGGGTTGCACAGCTCCTATTTACTCTTCGGATTCACTTCATAGCGCAGTTGTCGAAATCATCATCAAGAAAAATGCTCGAGTTCGTTACACAACAATCCAGAATTGGTCGAACAACGTTTATAACTTAGTTACAAAACGTGCCACTTGTGCTGAAGGCGCAACTATGGAATGGGTCGATGGAAATATCGGATCAAAGGTAACCATGAAGTACCCAGCAGTTATGTTGATGGGACCACATGCAAAGGGTGAAACTCTTTCAATTGCCTTCGCTGGCGAAGGTCAACACCAAGATGCTGGCGCAAAGATGGTTCATGCCGCACCATTTACCTCATCATCAATCATTTCAAAATCTGTTGCTCGTGGTGGTGGTCGTACTTCATACCGTGGTTTGGTTCAGGTAAATGAAGGCGCACACCATTCGAAGTCGACCGTTAAATGCGATGCGTTATTGGTTGATTCAATTTCTCGTTCTGATACTTATCCATATGTTGATGTTCGCGAAGATGACGTATCAATGGGCCATGAAGCCACGGTTTCAAAAATCAGCGATGATCAGCTTTTCTATTTAATGTCACGTGGGCTTGGCGAAGATGAAGCTATGGCGATGATTGTTCGTGGATTCATCGAACCGATCGCACGCGAATTACCTATGGAGTATGCCCTTGAATTAAACCGACTCATCGAAATGCAGATGGAAGGTGCTGTCGGGTAATGAGCACACTCACTTCTAATTATCTAGCTCCTACCGGTAGAGAAGAGGCTTGGAGATTTACTCCATTGGCCAGAGTTGGCGGGTTGCTAGATGCATCTACAGATTTGGCAAGCGTTAACAGCATTAAACTTTCCAAATCTTATGCTGATGTAAAGCTGAGCCATAAGTCTGCAGCCGATCTACCTGCTATTTCGGCAAGCGATGATTTAGCAACAATTAGAGCGCGAGAATTCCTCAAAGAAGTAACGCATATTGAAATTGCAGCTAATTCATCGATAAGCGAACCTGTTGTTCTTGAACGAACAAATCTAACGGGCGCTGCACAGGCTAGTCGGACTCTAATTTCTTGCGGCGTTAATTCACATTCAACAATCATTCTGCAAAACACTGGCGATGCTATTTTGGCCGATGAGATTGAATTCGACCTGGCACCAGGATCCAATCTAACTTTCATCTCGCTACAAGAGTGGGGTGCTAAAGCAGTTCATCTAGGCCGCCAGCACGCTGTTATTTCTAAGGATGCGACCTTTAATTCAATCGTTGTGACCGTTGGCGGATCTCTAGTTCGCTTACTTCCAACTGTTGAATACAGCGGACCAGGATCCAGCGCTGACCTGCAGGGACTTTACTTCGCAACAGATGGGCAGCACTTAGAACACAGGTTGCATGTTGATCACAATGTTCCAAATGCCAAGAGTCGCGTTAATTACAAAGGTGCGTTAGCTGGAGATAAAGCGCATACCGTCTGGATCGGCGATGTTTACATCAGAGCCAATGCTGAAGGTACCGACACTTACGAACTAAATCGAAATCTTCTGCTTTCAGATGGTGCACGTGCAGATTCAGTACCGAATCTTGAAATTGAAACCGGCGAAATCGTTGGAGCTGGTCACGCAAGTACAACCGGCCGATTCGATGATGAACAACTTTTCTATTTATCTTCTCGAGGTATCCCGGCCGAAGTTGCTAGGCGACTTGTTATCCGCGGATTCTTTGCTGAAATTATCGGAAAAATCAAGAGCGAAGATATCGAAAATCGTCTAATGGAACGCATTGATTCTGAACTTGCAAAGGTTGGTGCATAGCATCATGAGAGTTGCACTCGAAACATTAGCGGATCGCAAACCAGTGAAAATAGATTTAGATGGCACTCCCGTATGCGTTACTCGCATTGGTGATGAAGTATTTGCAATAGCCGATACTTGTTCACATTCAGATGCTTCGCTTTCCGAAGGCGAACTTACTGATTTTAAAATTGAGTGCTGGTTACATGGCGCCGAATTCGATCTACGCACTGGTGAAGTCGTGACCCCACCAGCATCGATTCCCGTTGAAACTTTTGAAGTGATTCGCGATGGCGATTTTGTATCTATTTCCAGCAGAAAATCTGCCCAAGGCTAAGGAGAAAATGATGAGTACATTAGATATTAAAGGGCTACAGGTTTCGGTTGCAACCGAAAATGGCTTTACTGAAATTCTGCGCGGTGTCGACCTAACCATTAAGTCAGGTGAAACGCACGCAATCATGGGACCAAATGGTTCCGGTAAATCAACGCTTGCGTATTCAATCGCGGGTCATCCCAAATACACAATCACAGGAGGATCAGTAACCCTCGATGGCGTAGACGTTTTGGCGATGTCAGTTGATGAGAGAGCGAAAGCTGGTTTGTTTTTAGCTATGCAATACCCAGTTGAAGTTCCTGGCGTATCTGTAACGAATTTTCTTCGGACCGCAGCAACTGCGATTCGTGGCGAAGCGCCTAAGGTAAGAACTTGGGTAGGCGAAGTGAAAGAAGCAATGGCTGCGCTACATATGGACACTAATTTTGCAGAACGAAGTGTCAACGAAGGCTTCTCTGGTGGCGAAAAGAAGCGTCACGAAATTCTTCAACTTGAATTACTAAAGCCGAAATTTGCGATCCTGGATGAAACCGATTCTGGACTTGATGTTGATGCACTCCGAATTGTTTCTGAAGGCGTCAATAGAGTTAAGGCCAATAGTGATCTAGGAATCATGTTGATTACTCACTACACAAGAATCTTGCGCTACATAAAGCCAGATTTCGTACATGTCTTTGCTGCTGGCAAAATCGTTGAAGAAGGCGGTCCTGAATTAGCCGACAAACTTGAAGAAAAGGGTTACGCAGAGTACACAACTGCATAATCAATGAAACAGATGTTTACTCCCGCGAAGATAAAAGAAGATTTCCCAATCTTCAAGAAAGTCATGCGCGGAGGTAATCGGCTTGTATATCTAGATAGTGGTGCGACAAGTCAGAAACCTTTTGCGGTTCTTGATGCGGAACGAGATTTCTACGAAAACCACAATGCAGCGGTTCATCGCGGTGCACACTTACTCGCAGAAGAAGCGAGTTTGGCCTATGAAGGCGCAAGAGAAGTTCTTGCAGAATTCATTAACGCGCAAAGTGATGAAGTAATTTTCACCAAGAGCGCGACAGAGAGCATAAATGCCATTGCCTATTCATTTGGTAACTCGCTTCCAAATTCTCGCTTCGCACTAAAGCCAGGGGACCGAATAGTGGTTTCCGAACTCGAACATCATGCCAATTTGATTCCATGGCAGCAATTAGCCAAACGCACTGGCGCAGAACTAGTTTGGTTCTCAATTGATGATGATGGAAGATTAGATCTCTCGGATATCAAGAACGTAATAAGTGAGACAACTAAAATTGTTGCCATAACTCATCAATCCAATGTACTCGGAACGATAGTTCCACTCGATTCGATAGTTGATAGAGCGCACGCAGTAGGAGCCGTCGTTGTACTAGATGCTTGTCAATCTGCGCCACATTTTGCAATAGATGTAAAAACTCTTGGGATTGATTTTCTGGCATTCTCTGGCCACAAAGCCCTTGGTCCAACCGGAGTTGGAATCTTGTGGGGGAGAGCGCAATATTTAAATGAGATGGAACCATTCCTTACAGGTGGCTCGATGATTGAATCAGTAACAATGACGGAAGCTAAATGGGCACCTGCCCCTAAGAAATTCGAGGCTGGTGTTCCTAATATGGCGCAAGCAATTGGATTAGCCGCCGCAGTTAAATACCTAACAAAATTGGGAATGAATAACGTTGCTCAGCATGAACGTGAATTGACCGCATATGCGCTCGATAAATTCGCAGCGTTACAAGGCGTCAAAGTGATTGGCCCAAAAGATAATGTAAACCGAGGGTCAGTAATTTCTTTCACCATGGATGGAATACATCCGCATGATGTGGGTCAAGTTTTAGATCAATACGGGGTAGCCGTACGGACCGGTCATCATTGCGCCTGGCCACTTATGAAAAAGCTAGGACTAGTCGGAACCACGCGTGCATCTTTCTATATTTACAATGACGAAGCTGATGTCGATGCTCTTATTGCGTCAATCGGCGAAGCCCAGAAATACTTTAAGGTTTAGTAATGGAACTCGATTCGCTATATCAGGAAGTGATTCTTGATCATTACAAAAATCCACTCCGCAAAAAATTAGAGCCAAATTATTCAGCGCAGGTCCACCACGTTAACCCAAGTTGTGGGGATGAAATCACGCTCAATGTGGATGTCGTAGAAGGCAAAGTAAAAAGTGTTTCTTGGGAGGGCGTCGGATGCTCCATTTCGCAAGCTAGTACATCGATCGTCTCTGATTTGATGATCGGAAAATCGGTTGATGATGCGCTCTCAACAGTCGATGCTTTCTCTAAATTAATGAGCAGTAAAGGCACCGAAGCCGGAGATGAAAACATTCTTGAAGATGGCGTAGCCCTCGCAGGTGTATCAAAGTTCCCAGCCCGTATAAAATGCGCCTTGCTTGGTTGGATGGCGTTTAAGGATGCAACATTGCAAAGTTTGAACAAGTAGATAAAACAGGAAGCTAAGGGAGACGAAATAATGAGTACATCGAAAACAACTCTGGATGATGTTACAGAAGCAATGAAGGATGTAATCGACCCTGAACTTGGGATCAATGTTATTGATCTAGGCCTCGTTTATGACATGCGCTTGGATGAAAATAACGTTGCAATCCTCGATATGACACTTACTTCAGCCGCCTGTCCACTGCAAGATGTGATTGAGGATCAAACTCATCAAGTTCTTGCTGATATAACTTCTGATGTAAAAATCAATTGGGTATGGATGCCACCTTGGGGCCCTGGCAAAATTACAGATGATGGACGCGAACAACTACGTGCGATTGGTTTTACGGTTTAAATAGGTGTCAATGCATGGCCAATGGATGGCCTTACGTTCGCTTAGCTCTGACCAATCCGTTAAACATCAAAAATTAAAAGCCGGAACTTTTAAACGCATTCTCGAATTCGCCTTGCCTTATCGAAAATATTTGCTGATATTCATTTCAACCGTAATTGTTGATGCAATCTTGGTTGTAGCAACACCCTTGTTGCTCAAATCTTTAGTTGATCAAGGTGTAGTTCCGGGTCGAGGCGATGTCGTTACTAAACTCTCGTTCATCGTTGCGTTGTTAGCAATCGCAGATGCTGGATTTAGCATGTTGGGGCGCTGGTTTTCTAGCCGCATTGGCGAGGGATTAATTTATGATCTACGAAGCCAAGTTTTCGAACATGTTCAGAAACAATCAATTGCGTTCTTCACTCGAACTCAAACCGGATCGCTAATCTCACGAATTAATTCCGATGTAATTGGGGCGCAGCAGGCCTTTACTTCAACCCTTTCGGGAGTCGTAAGCAATTCCTTAACATTGATTCTCGTGGCAGTGGCTATGTTTACGCTCTCTTGGCAAATAACCCTCGTAGCTCTGGTTCTTTTGCCAATCTTCATTGTTCCCACCAAGTGGATAGGCAAGAAACTCGCGGCCTACACAAGACGTTCTTTTGAATTAAATGCAGAAATGTCTTCAACCATGACCGAGCGATTCAACGTTTCAGGTGCACTGTTAGTTTCGCTTTATGGCGACCGCCTAGCCGAATCCAAAAACTTTCGCAGTAAAGCTCGAAGAGTTGCTGATATGGGAATTAAGATTGCAATGCTTAATCGAATCTTCTTTATTGCTATGACATCGGTAGCAGCGATTGCAACGGCATTCGCATATGGAATTGGTGGACACCTTGCAATTGATCAATCGATAACAATTGGAACACTGCTCGCGATTACAGCACTTCTAGCTCGACTCTATGGTCCGCTAACGGC
>CANKCX010000005.1 GCA_947480375.1 Actinomycetota bacterium | reverse complement strand
ATTGAAATCTTAAATTTGAGATCTATTGGTCCAAGGACGCCGTTTATATAGAGCACTCCGCAACTTGCTGAACCGGCCTGTGTTGCAGCTTTAAGATCGCAGATAGGCGCAGCTAATCTATTAATAATATTGTCGTAGAGAAACCAACCGATAAAACTCGCTCCTGCAATCGCCATGGCTGATTTAAAGAGACGCTTTCTAAGTTCATTGAAGTGCGCCAGAAGTGGCATCGCTTTATTGGAATTGCCCTTCATAACTTAAGCCTTGATTCCTCGCCGAATTTACGAATCGGACTTAGGTGAGTCGCCCTTGTCGTTCTTGTTTTCGCCATCCTTCATTTCGCTCTTAAAAATCTTTAAAGATCTTGCGATGGATTTAGCTGAGTCCGGTAGTTTCTTTGCTCCGAATAGAAGAACGAAAACTACGGCGATTATGACAAAGTGCCAACCTTCAAGTCCGCGCAACATATGCAGCTCCCACTTTTAGTAGATGAAACCATTTCCTAGTGTCAGATACTAGTTCGAATTGCGCTGATTCGACCTTATATGCAGGCTATTCCACCATAAACGACCATGGAAAAGCTTCGATGCCCTCAAAATTTAAAGATATTTAGCGTAAATCTCGGTGGCTCTAGTAGCTATGGCGCCAACAAGCTGTTCTGGCTCGATGACTCTTATGGCTCCCCCATAGCCAAGTATCGTTCGGATGAGCCATTCACTTTCAATATTTTCTAGGTCAACTGCAAATCCATTTTCATCGGCCCGGACATCGGAAACTATCGCTCGATTTTCTTCTATGAAACTGCGCGCCGATTGACTAACAAACAATTTGATTCCAGCTTCGTTATGTTCATGGTGTGTGGTCTGAGCTAGCGGTTTCTTGATTGCTACGGAATCCGCGTCAGAGAGCAATGAGCATTCGAGTATCCGGTCGACGCGAAATGTACGATCGGCCTGCGAAGACTCGCACCAAGCATTGACATAAACCTCTCTATTAGTTGTGAATATTTCAGAGGGAAATATCCTACGTTCGGTTTTCGCATCTCGGTGGGCACTTAGGTAAGTAATCTGTAAACCACGCGATTTCGATATCGCTTCTTCGAGATCAGCGATCATCGGATTTGCAACCAAATCAGAGACAACCACATATGGATTATCCACTTTGAGATTCTTAATTAACTTAGATTCCAAATTCATAATTACTTCGGAAATCTCGCCGGCTCTTCCCGCCTTCATTAGATCTAAAGCAACGAGAATCGAAGTAAGTTCATTACGGGTCATTTTGCGTGGTCTATTTAAACTTTGTGGGTCTGAAACGGTCACATATCCATCTTCGTAATACATTTCAATAAGTTCTAGAGGGGTGTAACCGGGAAGCCCGCACATGTGTATTAGAACTAAATCTTCATTGATTTGCTTCTCTGTTACACCAAAAACCATTGCTAATTCTGAAATAGAAATGCCTTGATGTTCGAGTAAATAAGGAACTAAATCCAAAGCTCTCGCAGTGCGGTCAAGTGCAGATTCACTCACGCGATTACTCCTTTAACCAAATTAGCAATTGCCATCCGCAATTCTGCGGGTTCGATGACTTCAACATTGGTTCCATACCAAAGTAGCTCTCGAAGAAACTGGAACTCGTTTGAATAGGTGACTTCGTAGAAATCTACTTCCTCCCCGGAAGTTAAAAACTTACCTCGATTTCGAAGTATCACTGCCGAACCCTTAGAAATTGCTAATTGTGCGGTATGCGTTATCTCAATATCTCGATCGGGCAAATATGTTAAAGGATCGAAATCGGTAGGGATTTTGAATTCATTCTTCTTTTTCGAAAGTGTCACTTCTGAAACAAACCTGGATAACTTAAAGAGACGCATACTTTCGCGATCAGTGTCAAAACCCATCAGGTACCAAAAACCATTCCAAAAAATAACTCGATATGGTTGTACGTGTCGTAGAGAACGTTCCTTTGAGTCATATGAAAATGTAATCGAGCTCGCCCGAGAGATGGCTTCGCTGATAACTTCAAGAGTCTGCATCGGGTTTTCAAATCGATTTTTTAATCGAAAATCCAAATCGTTGCTTGATGGAATCCCAAGAGATTGCAACTTGCGAATACCTGATTGCGCACTTGGTGCTAAAACCGAATCATTCCAATAATTTGCGGCGAGCGAGAGAATTGCTAATTCCTGCGGGCTTAATTCCGGGACAATTAATTCATAAGATTTCTGGGGAATGCGATAGCCAGGTTCGTCTTCGAAAAACGGGTCAAGATCACCGACCTCTATCTCGATTCCAAGTGAGCGAAGATCGTCTTTATCGCGCTCGAACATTCGTTCCTTCGACTCCTGAGATCCTTCATACCCAAAAACATTCTCGAGAATCTCAGATTTCTTCAAGTAACGTTTTGTGGCAAGCAAAGCCAGAGTGAGATTAAGGAGGCGTTCGGTTTTGCGATCTGACACAAGAAAACCCTAGCGGTTTGGTAACCTTAGCGCCGGGCTTAAACGATATTTAGGCCAGAAGATTTATACAAAATAGGAGCATCAGGGATATGAAAAATAGAAACAGTCCGCCCAAAAAAAGTGCCACGCTCAAAGCTGTAGTGGCACTTGCTTCGTTGACACTTCTAACCTCTTGCTCATTAGATGGCGGAACTGGTTCTGCACAAAAGGAGAATGCAATGACAAATGCAGCATCAGAACGCGAATATATGTCGGTATCTGCCGATTTCGGAAAAGAACCGAAGATTGGACAACCTATTGGCGATGCACCTGCCGCCCTGGTTACAAAAGACATTGTTGTCGGCAACGGAACGGAAGTTGTTTCAACTTCTACCCTGACAGTTCATTACGTATTGATTTCATGGGCAACTGGAAAAGTTATTCAATCTTCTTGGAGCGGGCAACCAGCAATCTTCCCATTGAGTGGCGTAATTCAAGGTTGGCAGCAAGGTATGCCTGGAATGAAAGTTGGAGGTCGCAGACTTCTAGTTATTCCACCGGATCTTGCATACGGTGCTAGCGGTTCTGGTCCAATTGGACCTAATGAAACTTTGGCATTCGTAGTTGACGTTGTAAACGTTAATTAACTCTCTGATTCGTTAGTTCCGTAAGCGCCTTTAGAAGGTCTCCTTCGTCGTGCTGGTGCAACAGTTCCTGGCGCTAAACGCCGAGCCATAATTAGGAATGCGGTATGTCCAATCATTCTATGTTGGGGCCTAACTGCTAATCCTTCGTGATGCCAGCCGCGCACTATGGTTTCAGAACTTTCAGGTTCGGTGAAGTTAGCGCTCTTCTTTATCGCTTCAGCTGTTTGCGACAGCTGGGTTGTAGTAGCGACATAGGCAATAAATACTCCACCAGGATTTAGAACTTCACTTGCCATAGATATACATTCCCATGGAGCGAGCATGTCTAATACAACTCGATCATATTTCTTCTGATGTGCGAAATCTTGAACTGCATCTAACGTCAAAGTCCAATTGTTGGGCTTCTCGCCGAAATATTGTGCGATGTTTTTTGCCGCAATAGTTGCGAATTCATCACGTTTTTCAAAGGAATCAACCTGACCGCGTGCACCCACAGCACGTAATAATGAGATCGAGAGCGCTCCTGAACCCACTCCTGCTTCAAGAACCGATAAGCCAGGAGCAATATCTGCAAAACCAAGAATCATTGCAGCGTCTTTTGGATAAACGATTGTTGCGCCTCTTGGCATTGCCAATACATAATCTGCTAGAAGTGGCTTAAATGCTAAGAACTTTAGTCCGCCTGTTGTTTCCACCACAGAACCTTGCGGTAGTCCTATTACCTCGTTATGTACCAACCATCCATTATGTGTATGCCACTCTTGGTTTAGTTGAAGAGTAATTGTGTGCATCTTGCCTTTGGCATCGGTTAACTGAACCCGATCACCTACCTTGAAATTGGCATCTGAATTTTGAGATAAATCATCAACGCTCATATTCGAATCCTAACCATGATTAGTGAAGCTCGAATAACTCTTTTGCAGTAATACCCAAGAGGGAGTTGATTATTACTACCCTCTCATCTGATTCAACCGATACTAAATGTGGAATCGCAACCACACGAGCTCCGCTCGCTCTTCCAGAAGCAACCCCCGTTGCCGAATCCTCGAGCACTAAACAATCAGAGATATCCACACCAAAGAATTCTGCGGCTTTGCGATAACACTCAGGATCTGGCTTCGCTTTTTGCACATCGTCGCTGGAAACCAAGAGTTCGAAATATTTACCCTCTAATACCCGATGTGTCGCTTCAAGCATCTGCCTCGGACTTGCTGAAACGAGGGCTAATTTAATTCCAAGTTCGGATATCTCTTTTAGAAGTTCCAGCGCTCCAGGCATAAAAGTTAAACGACTTTCAAAATCTGTACTGACCATTGAGATAAGCGCTTCGATGAAAAATTGTGGATCGTTCTCGCTCTTAGCTTTACTAACCATATAGTTTGCCGTTTTTTGGATTGGCCCACCAATGCAATGCTTTTGGTCTTCGATTGTCCATTCATAATCGAACTGCGCCATCAACTTAATCTCATTTTCAAGCCACAACGGCTCTGAATCTATGAGGGTTCCATCCATGTCGAAGAAAACTGCCTTGGGCATCATGTTGCGTTGAAATATTTCGCTTCAGGGTGATGCACAATAATCGCTGAAGTTGATTGTTCTGGGTGCAGCTGGAATTCTTCACTGAGTTCTACGCCGATACGTTCTGGTTCAAGTAGTTCACAGAGTTGGCGTTGCTGTTCAAGATCCGGACATGCTGGGTAACCAAATGAGTATCTGGATCCGCGATAACCTTGATCGAGAATTTCCGCAATATCTTTTGAATCTTCGAGATTAAATCCAAGTTCTTCTCTTATGCGTGCGTGCCAATGTTCGGCAAGCGCCTCAGTAAGTTGGACCGAGAGACCATGTAGTTCCAAATATTCTCGATATTCATTTGCTGCGAATAACTTTGCAGTTGCATCGCTCACGCTTTGGCCCATAGTTACAACATGGAAAGCGACAGTGTCGATCTCACCGCTCTCCTTTCTTCTGAAGAAATCACTTAAGCACAATCTTCGATCGCGACTCTGTCTCGGAAAAGTAAATTTGATTCGAGGCTTACCCTTATCCGGCCCTTCGTGATGCAAAATTATTAAATCATTTCCTTCGCTGTAACACGGGAAATATCCATAAACCACAGCGGCATTTAGCCATCCATTTGCTTGCACATCATTCAACAGTGAACGTAATCTTGGACGACCTTCTTCCTCAACCATTTTTTCAAATTCTCCACGCTTACCCGATAAACCCCACTGGCCCACAAAGAGCGCGCGCTCATCGAGAGCTCCTAAATAAGATGCAAGTGGAATTCCCTTAACGATTCTTGAACCGTAGAAAGGTGGAGTAGGAAGCGTATTTGTTGCATCTACATCCGAACGATTTGTATCTAAATTCGGTTCACGGTTCAATCTCGTGTTTGGAGTTCGGCGTTGACGCAGTGGAGGTAACTCGACACCTGCATCACCTCGCTTTATTGCCATCATAGAATCCATCAGGCTTAAACCTTCAAAGGCATCTTTCGCATAACGAACTGTGCCGTCAAAATTTCCAGCCAAGTCTTCCTCTACAAAGCTTCTGGTTAAGGCTGCTCCTCCAAGGATAATTGGCCATTTTTTAGCGAGATCACGAGTAGATAGTTCTTCGAGATTCTCTTTCATAATTACCGTCGACTTAACTAGCAAACCTGACATACCTATGACATCAACGTTATTTTCTGTCGCCGCATCGATAATTTGGTTTACGGTCTGCTTAATTCCAATGTTTACCGTGTTGTAACCATTATTCGAAAGAATAATATCAACTAAATTCTTACCGATATCGTGAACATCGCCCTTTACGGTTGCAAGAAGAATTTTTCCTTTGCCTGCATCTTCGCTCTTCTCCATATGTGGCTCAAGAAGCGCAACTGCAGCCTTCATTACTTCGGCAGATTGCAATACGAAAGGTAACTGCATCTGTCCGCTGCCAAAGAGTTCGCCAACGGTTTTCATACCCGTAAGCAGATGCTCATTAATAATCGCAAGTGGCTTCAAACCTTCTGACATGGCTTCATCAAGATCGGCCTCAAGACCGACCTTCTCGCCGTCGATAATCCGTCGTTGTAGGCGTTCAATTAGAGGAAGTGCCGCGAGCTCTGCCGCTCTGCTGACTTTCGTCGATTTACTTTCAACGCCATCGAAAAGTTCTAGGTAAGTGGAAAGTGGATCGAAAGTACAGTTCGAGTTCTCGTCAAAGGTTCTACGATCATAAATCAGATCTAAAGCCCCTTTTAATTGCGCTGGATCAATTCGGGCGATCGGGGTTATTTTTGATGGATGAACTATTGCGGAATCTAATCCAACCTTAACTGCTTCAGCCAAGAAAACCGAGTTTAGAACTATTCGTGCCGCTGGGTTTAGACCGAAAGAAACATTCGAAACTCCAAGAGTTGTTTGCACTTCCGGATATTTGCTTTTCAACTCCGCGATTGCATTTAAAGTTTCAATTCCATCACGGCGGGTCTCTTCCTGGCCGGTTGCAATTGGGAAGGTTAGGCAATCAATCAAAATGTCGCCAGTTGCCATGCCCCAATTTTTGGTCAAATCTTCGATTAATCGAGTCGCAACACTTACTTTCCACTCTTGGGTTCTAGCCTGACCGGTCTCATCAATGGTTAGAGCCACTACCGCTGCTCCGTGCTCTTTAACAAGTGGCATAATTTTTGCGAATCTAGAGTTTGGACCATCGCCATCCTCGTAGTTAACTGAATTGATAACTGATCTGCCACCAAGATGTTCTAGCCCTGCACGTAATACTGCGGGCTCGGTCGAGTCTAAAACAATCGGTAGCGTAGAACTTGTCGCAAGTCGAGAAGCTAATTCATTCATGTCTGCAACGCCATCGCGTCCAACATAATCTACTGAAAGATCAAGCATGTGTGCACCATCGCGAATTTGATCGCGGGCAATTTCAATACAGCTCTGCCAATCTTCAGCTAAGAGTGCATCTCTAAAAGCACGAGAGCCATTTGCATTTGCTCGTTCACCGATGGACATATAAGTGAGATCTTGTCTGAATGGTACAAATTGATAGAGCGAAGAAGCGCCAATTTCACGTTCTATTTTCCGTGAAACAACTTTATGTTGATCTAGTTTTGCAACGACTGCTGCGAGATGTGCTGGTGTTGTACCGCAACATCCACCGATCAATGTCAGACCGTATGAAATTACAAAATCGGCCAGATAATCTGCAAGTTCATTTGGTGAGAGCGGATAAGTTGCACCGTTTGCACCAAGTTGTGGCAGGCCAGCATTAGGCATTACCGAAATGCCCACCGAGCTATTCTTGGATAGAACTCTTAGGTGTTCACTCATCTCAGCTGGCCCTGTCGCGCAATTTAGGCCAATCAAATCTATTTCAAGTGGTTCGAGGGCGTTGAGCGCTGCTCCTATTTCTGAACCCAGCAACATAGTTCCCGTTGCTTCTACCGTAACCTGTGCGATCAAAATAATGTCTCGTTCGCAAATGGCAATCGCTTCACGTGCACCATTTATTGCAGCTTTTGCTTGCAGTAAATCCTGCGTAGTTTCAATCAAAAGCGCATCTGCCCCGCCATCAAGAAGGCCTTTGGAAGCAGTTAAATATGCCTCTTTTAAATTTACATATTCGGTGTGACCAAGTGTCGGAAGTTTGGTACCTGGCCCAAGTGAACCGAGTACCCAGCGAGGTTTGGATTCAGTACTAAATTCAGCTGCAACTTCGGTGGCTAATTTTGCTCCTGCATAGGCCAGCTCGTAAATTCGATCTTCAATTCCATACTCGGCAAGATTCGCCCAATTTGCACCAAATGTATTCGTCTCAATCGCATCGACGCCAACTTCTAAATACTTGCGATGGACTGACTTAACAAGTTCGGGCTTTGACACATTAAGAATCTCGTTGCAACCCTCGTGACCTTGAAAATCTTCTAAAGTGGGATTGGCCTCTTGAAGCATCGTTCCCATTGCACCATCAGCGATAATTACGCGAGATGCCATGGCAGCGCGAAGGCTGGAAGATGTTTTCATTTGGGAGAAGGTTACCTTAGAGAGCTAAGCCGAGCATTGTGTCGAGAAAGCGACTTAATTCACCGACGCTACCCCCGGTAGCACCGCTCTCTGTCTCTTTAACCCAGTTATCTAGGGCTTTTAGCGCAGTTGGGGTATCTAAATTATTTGAAAGCGCCTTTGCAATTTTTGAAATTGTATCTGAAGTAGGCGCAACCTCGTTACGAGAAAGTGCGGAGCGGATTAAATCAACTCTATTTTGTGCTTCTTGAATAGTTGTATCACGCCACATTCGGTCAGTTGCAAAATGTTCATTCAAAAGGGCGAAACGAATAACCATGGCGTCATAACCACTTTTGAGAAGGTTGGAAACTAATACTAAGTTTCCCTTGCTCTTGCTCATTTTCTCGCCATCTAAACCAACCATTCCGGCATGTAAGTAAGTTTGAGCGAATTCGTACCCGGTCAAAGACTTTGTCATAGCCGCCGTCATGAAATGATGCGGAAAAATAAGATCGCTGCCGCCGCCCTGCAAATCAATTTGATATTTGTTCGCGCTAGAAGATGTCAGATAGGTATCGCCAACTAAATTCGCAAGAGCTATAACCACGCATTCAATGTGCCAACCCGGACGACCAAAACCCAGCTTCGAATCCCATCCGGGTTCACCAGATTTATTGCCAATCCAAATGACTGGATCGAGTGGATTTTCTTTACCTATTTTCTCGGGGTCTCCCCCACGCTCTCCAAATATTTTGAGTGCATCGGCATAAGCAAGTGGTAGTTCATTTAGAAAATCAGAAATCTTAAAATACCAATCCGATTCCAGTTGGTAAATCGAACCATTCTGCGCAAGCTTTTCAATAGCGAGGATTATCTCGGACATCGAGTCGGTAACTGATTCGTAAGCCACTGGTGGCATTATGCGAAGCGCCGTCATATCGCTCTGGAAAAGTGCAACTTGGGAATTGCCAAGTTCTTGCCATGATTGATTATCGCGAGCAGCGCGCTCGAAAAGTGGATCATCGATGTCAGTGATGTTCTCTACAAATTGCACGGAAATGCCCTGGCTTGTTAAATAACGATTAATCAAATCGAAGGTTAAATAGGTAGCTGCGTGGCCCAAATGCGTCGCATCGTATGGCGTAATTCCGCAGACATACATACGGAAATGATCTATTTGATTTGTAATGGTGATCGGCCCAGTCAACCCGTTTAAGGTTAAATCGGGCAGGTGTTCCCTGGTCTCCGGAACTACGACCGATGGCCAACTATGCATGTAGGTATATTAGTTTAGAAATCTAGATACTTCTTAATATGGCGGCCAAGGTATAGCCGGCCAATTAGGATTCGGAAGCGGAAATCTCTTTTCAGTGAGAAGTTTTTCAATTCGACCACGCAACGCCCCGACTTCAAGCGCCGTTAGATAATTTTCCAGCTTCGAATCATCAATCGATGCAGCAAGATTTCGAAGCTGTTCAACTTCTTCTGCTACAAGTTCTTGATCTGCAAATTGCCAGATAACCGTTCGCAATTTATCTTCAACATGAAAGCTAACGCCATGATCGCAGCCAAATATCTTGCCGTCTTGTGAAATTAAAACATGTCCAAATTTGCGATCCGCATTATTTATAACAGCATCAAATAGCGCCATTTGTCGAATTTGGGTATCAAAGCTCTGAGCCTTTTCGACAACATCTAGTTCTTGATCTGTCTCAATCCAAATTTGAACTGCTCCTAATCCAAATGGCCCATCCCTAAGTATCGTTTCTGGAACCAGATGAAATTTTCCTAATTCGCTAATGTAGAAAGCGGCTACCTCACGCGAAGCTAAATTACCATCTGTAAAATCCCAGAGTGGTCGCTCGCCTTGAATTGGTTTGTAAATTACTTTTTGATCGCCAGGAAGCGAACAGAGAAGCGTTGCGTTTGATGCATCGACCAAGCGACCGATGATTTCCATTTCATGATTTTCTAAAAGATTATCTTTCATTTCTACCGTCGATACCCATTTGCTCTTGGACATAAATGTCCCGCAGGATCGATCGGCAAAGCGCAAAATGGGCATGGTGCTCGGCCCGCGTTAACTATTGCATCACATCGATTGCAGAATCCTTTAACTTGGTTCAATCGAATTGTTGCGCGTAGTAAGTCCGGAGGATCTTCGACATCTGCTAGATCATCTTCATCTGAAATTAATTCAGTGAATTCGCCCTCTGCAATAGATTGAATTTCGATTCCAACTCTCTGCGTTTCTGGATCCCAAGAAATTCCCATTACTCCTGCTTGAAAATCTTCTTCAATTGGAAACTCTAAACTTTCATTATCAACAACGGCAGGCAGACCTATTTCGTCCAAACTAGCTAATTTGTTACGTCGTACTTCGGTAACTAACTCTCGTAATCTCTCCGAAAGAGCCACTGCTTGCGACTTTTCTAAAGCGATAGTGGATGTTCCCAAGGCGGAGGTAACTTGAATAAAAAAGCTACGCTCGCCTGGAAGCCCGACGGTTCCAACGGTGAATCTAGTGGCATCGTCGTGGTTATAGATTATGCGATCAGTCATGATCGTTTACTTCCGCTTCCCCCACCTAATTTAAGTTTAGATTCCTTCTTTGACGAACTCTGTAATTTCACTAGATGTGATGTGTCATTTACGGTCAAGGCACGAGCAGAATCTTTCGTGATTTCAATTATGGAGATTGAGGCCGGGTCAATTACTAACCTCTGGATTTGATCTAGGTGCAGACCAATTGTGCCGGCGATAATTGCTTTTATTACATCCCCGTGTGAACAGACCAAAATATTTTTGCCATCTACCGCTGCGATGCGAACAGCTTCCAAAGCCCGATCCTGCATTTGCGTGAAACTTTCACCATTAGGAAAACGAACCAAACTAGGTTCAGATTGAATAACTTTCCAAAGCTTTGTTCTTGCTAGGGTCACTAATTTTTTTCCTGACCAATCCCCGTAATTCATTTCGATAACACCGGGAAGCTCGCTAATCGTCATTTTTTGCAGGTTGGCCAGAGGACGTACGCTCTGCAAGCACCTAGTTAGTGGGCTGCTATAGATGCGGGCAAATTTAACTTCATGTAAATTTTTAGCGATTTCTGCGCTTTGTAAAATTCCTAGTTCTGAGAGTTCTACGGACTGATCCTGACCGGCCAAGATAGATTTCGCATTGGCTGTTGAATGTCCATGGCGCACCAGATAAATACGTGAGATTTTAGAAGGGCGCAAACTCGGCATTGGGCAAGGTTACCTATTAAACGCAACCCATATTGCTAGGGTGGCGACATGGAAAAGCGGATCCTTGGAAATTCTGGATTGCGGGTCTCAAGACTTGCACTCGGGACTATGACTTGGGGTCGTGACACCGATGAACACGAAGCAGCAGACCAATTAAAGACCTATCTGGATGCCGGCGGAAACTTAATAGATACCGCCGCTATGTATGGCGATGGCGATAGCGAGAGAGTTATCGGTGGCTTTATAGGAACACTTGCACAACGCGAGGATCTTCTAATTGCAACCAAAGCTGGAATTTCATTCGCAACCGGCGAACGCGCGGTAAACAATTCGAGAACAAACTTATTGAGTGATCTGGACAAATCGATAGCGCGATTGGGCGTTGAATACATTGATCTATGGCAGATACATACTTGGGATCCAATGGTTCCAATTGAGGAAACACTTTCAGCAATAGATCAAGCGGTCTCTTCTGGTCGCGTGCGATATGTGGGCGTCTCTAACTTTTCAGGCTGGCAATTAGCAAGATCTGCCACTTTGCAGAATCCACTCTTTGGAAAAGCACCGATTATCTCTTCACAAGTTGAATACTCATTATTGAATCGCGGAATCGAGGCGGAGGTTATTCCCGCAGCGATCGAGATGAATATTGGCGTGCTTGCTTGGTCGCCACTTGGAAGAGGTGTTCTTACCGGTAAATATCGAAGTGGAGCTCCCTCAGATTCAAGAGGAGCAAGCCCACACTTCAGTGGATTCATTGCGCCATATCTTGACGAGCGCTCTCGAAAAATTGTTGATGCTGTTTGTGTAGCAAGCGAGGGCTTGGGCTATTCACCTTTAGAGGTTGCACTCTCTTGGGTTCGCGAAGGTTACGGAGTAACTAGTGCAATCGTAGGTGCAAGAACCGCAGCGCAATTGCGCGGAATATTAACTGTAGAAGAAGTAACTTTGCCTGACCAAGTTAGAGCCGCGCTTGATGAAGTTTCTGCTGATATCTAATTAGCAGTTTTGCAAGAATTCATTTAAAACTTTCACTCCAAATTTGAGACCATCAACTGGAATTCGCTCATCAACTCCATGAAACAGAGCAAAGAAATCAAGATCCGGCGGCAGCTTAACTGGACTAAATCCATAGCCAATAATTCCTAAATCTGAAAGCGCTTTATTATCCGTTCCACCGCTCATTAAATATGGAACCGGAATTCCCTCTGGATCAAATTTAGCGATGGCTGCTTTCATCGCTTCAACTAACGGTCCAGCAAAATCTACTTCCAGCGCCTTATCGCGCACTAGAACTTCGATTTCAATATCTGGGCCAGCCAATTTTGTTATCGTTTCAAGTAATTCATTTTCAAAGCCGGGAAGAAAACGTCCATCAACAACGGCTGTTGCACTCTGCGGAATTACATTTGCTTTATAACCCGCCTCCAACATTGTCGGATTCGCGGTGTT
Source organism: Actinomycetota bacterium (assembly GCA_947480375.1). GTDB lineage: Bacteria > Actinomycetota > Actinomycetes > Nanopelagicales > Nanopelagicaceae > AAA044-D11. The sequence goes on along the minus strand of CANKCX010000005.1, from coordinate 4,283 downwards.
TTGAATGGTCGCACCTAACATTCTTGCCGCTCCACCGATATGACGTAATAGCGGCTTCACATTTGTAGGGTCGTATTTTTCACCTGTTAGCTCTGCAATTTTTGACCAGAACTTAGCGCCAGTCTTGGTTTCAACTTGTGGCCATTCATAACTTCCAATTCGTGCAATTGCTGCACTTAATTTGGTGACAGCGTTCTTTGGATTGATAAACGATCCATGCCCGGCTTCGCCTTTGGCTTTCAATTGCAACCAGTTAATACCTTTTTGTGCGCCTTCGATGAAATATAGGCGATGATCGCCAGTAATTGTTACTGAAAAGCCACCTACTTCGGAGATAGCCTCGGTATATCCTGTAAATAATTCGGGGCGATTAGCCACTAAATAACGCGATCCGTATTCACTTCCCGCTTCTTCATCTGCAAAGAAAACGAGAAGGATATTGCGTGGCGGAACATACTTTGCGCGAGCCCAAGCGCGGACCGTTGCAAGAATCATCGCGTCCATATCTTTCATATCGACAGCGCCACGTCCCCAGAGATATCCATCTTTAATAATTCCGCCGAATGGATCTACCGACCAATCATCTGCATTGACAGGAACTACATCCAAATGTCCATGCACGACTAAACCGGCGCGCTGCGGATCAGAACCTTGGATTGTTGCAACTACATTTACGCGATTTTCGCCAGTAACAATTAATTCTGATTTGATTCCAACTTCAGCTAGTTTGGCCGCGACGTAATCTGCCATGGCTCGTTCATCACCAACGCCTTCACCGTGATTAACGCTGGGAATACGAATCATCTCTTGGCAGATAGAAATACATTCAGCCTCTAACTGCTCTAGGTCTATCGACGCCATTGAATTTCCCACTCTCCTATCTTGCCTCAATTGTGATGAACCTGTTGCAATTGGTATCGTTGCGCCAGCAAAAGGACACTGGTCCGGGTGGCGGAATTGGCAGACGCGCTAGCTTGAGGTGTTAGTTCCCGCAAGGGATTAGGGGTTCAAGTCCCCTCTCGGACACAAGTATTCGAATGATCAACCGCAGCAGACTGTTTAAACAATTAAGGGAGAACAATGGAAACAAAAGGTTATGCAGTATTAGAGGCTTCAAAGCCATTGGTTCCATATCAATTTTCAAGACGTGAACTTCGTCCTACTGATGTCGCTCTACGAATCGATTACGCAGGAATCTGCCACTCTGACATTCACCAGGCTCGCGAAGAATGGGGTCCTGCGCTTTTTCCAATGGTGCCAGGCCACGAAATCGCAGGTGTCGTAACTGACATTGGAAGCGCTGTAACTAAATTCAAAGTTGGCGATCGCATAGGCGTTGGCGTCTTCATCGATTCCTGTCGCAAGTGCGCTTCATGTAAAGCTGGATTAGAACAATATTGCATCGAAGGAATGACCGGTACTTACAATGGCTATGAGCGCGATGGTAAAACTATTGCACAAGGTGGATACAGCGATGCATTCGTCGTTGATCAAGATTACGCAGTAACGATTCCTTCAAACTTGGATATGGCCGGAGTCGCGCCGCTTCTGTGCGCTGGCATCACGCTTTACTCTCCTCTAAAAAATTGGGGCGCTGGTCCAGGTAAGAAAGTTGGAATCATTGGACTAGGTGGCCTTGGCCATATGGGCCTGAAATTCGCCGTGGCACTTGGTGCACACACAACTGTGTTTTCGCATTCACCATCTAAAGCGCAAGATGCTAAAGATATGGGAGCGCATGACTTCGTAGTTACGAAAGATCCTGCAACACTTGCTGCAATGCCTAAGGATTTCGATTTAATCCTAAACACCGTCTCGGCAGATATGGACTTAACACCATTCCTTGAACGTCTAAAACTTGATGGAACTCTCGTGTTAATCGGGCTTCCAGGCAAGCCTTACGAAATAAGTACTCCTACGCTTCTAGCTCAACGTAGATCAATCGCTGGTTCAATGATTGGTGGAATCGCGCAGACACAAGAAATGCTCAATTTCTGCGGAGAGCACAGCATTGTTAGTGATGTAGAAGTTATTCAACCGGACTACATCAATGAAGCGTACGAACGCACAGTAAAGAGCGATGTGAAGTATCGCTTCGTTATTGATGCCTCAAAGTTCTAAACTAATTGCACGATTTACGAAAAAGTATGAAGTAGCCCAGCAATAATCGGGGCCAGAAACAGTGCTGGTAGGAGATTTCCTACTGGCACTTGTTTTATCTTAAGCATGCGAAAAGCTATTCCGAGAAGAAGAATTCCACCGGTAGCTGTCATAGCAAGAATTTGATAATCGGGCAGGATTGCACCGAGTGCGAAACCGATCCCCGTCCATGTCAATTGATATATACCGACCGGCAACGCAGATACGGCAACTCCCCAACCCAGGGTCGCAGCAAAAGCAATTGAAGTTACTCCGTCGAGAATACTTTTTAAAACTAATTGATCTATTCCTGCGCCCATCCCATCGCTAATAGAACCAAGAATTGCCATAGGTCCGATTACGAAGAGCAAAGAAGCAGAGACGAAACCGTCAACAAAAGGACTAGAGCCATTTGGATCAAAGCGAGACTTCAACTTGATTCCAACAACTTCAAGTCGCTCTTCGATCTTGAGTGCAGTGCCAATAAGTGCCCCGATTAGAAGTGAAGCCAAGATTGTGAGAAGCGGCCATCCTTTAGGAAGTGAGGTTATGAAATCGCCATTCCATAACGAGCGAAGTGCATCGGCGGCAGCCAACAAGGTAACGAAACCAAGTGCTGTTGTAATTAAATCTCTAGTAGCTTCCTTAAATTTAGCGCCAGCAAAAATGCCAAGAGATGAGCCAAGAATAATGGCGAACACATTTATGACCGTGCCTAAACCTGGAAACATTCCACAAACCTCCGCTTGAATCGGTAGACTCTAACAGTGAATAGCAATGAATTTCTTGCAAAAGTAATCCACTTCTTAAAACCGGCTCGAACAATTCCGCATACTTCATGGACCGCCAAGAATAGATGGGCGATTAATCCCAAAAATGTATCGGTTTTATTTCTTGGTTTAGCAATATTTGGAGTCGGCGAATCACTCTTAATTCAATCGACGATTGGCGTATCCCCTTGGGTGGTATTGGCTGAAGGTCTTTCTATTCACACGAATCTTTCAATTGGTCAGAGCACTGCACTTATTTCAATCTGTGTCCTTGCGCTGTGGTGGCCGCTTCGCGAACGTCCGGGCTTTGGAACTTTGAGCAATATCGCGGTTATCGCGATCTTCATTCAAATCGGCTTCGATCACATTCCAGAAATTCACGATGTGCTTTGGCTACAACTTCTCTATGTCCTTATCGGAATTGGCTTGGTTGGCACCGGTTCTGCCCTATATATAACTTGTGGCATGGGACCTGGTCCGCGAGATGGTTTGATGACTTCTCTGCATAGACATACCGGCATCCGAATTGCGAGGGTACGAATGACTATCGAAATTGCCGTTCTTGTTGCAGGAAAGCTCTTGGGCGGTTCACTCGGAATCGGTACCGCAATGTTTGCGCTTTTCGTAGGAAATGCGATTGCTACAAATCTTAATCTTGTCGCTAAATTTTCCAGTCGATCTCAGTAACACCCATTTGTCGTAATTTTTCGTTTGCCGTACTAAAAGGTTTTGATCCGTAGAAACCGCGATATACCGATAGCGGACTTGGATGCACTCCGACAATCAATTGATCATCTGGAATAAATTGCGCAAGTTCACCCGCGCTCTTTCCCCATAAAATGAAAACTATTTTCTTTTCCGCTAAGTATTTAACGACTTCTGAGGTGAATTCTTGCCAACCAATTTGGTTGTGCCCTTGGCTTTGGCCAGGTTGCGTTGTCAAAACTCGATTGAGTAAAAACACTCCCCTAGTTGATAAAACCGAAAGATCCCCGCCACTTAATTGCACACCAACGTCGCTTTCGAGCTCTTTGAGGATATTACGAAGAGTCGGTGGTAATTTTTCGACTCCCTCCGGAACGCTAAATGCCAACCCCATTGCATGTTCGGGGTTTGGATACGGATCTTGTCCGATAATACAAATTTTAATATCGTCAATTGATAACTCGAAGGCTTTGAAAATATATTCTCGAGCTGGAATATAAGGCTCTAGAAGCTCGATATTCTGCAATATATCTTCGGATTTCGGAATGGCTTTCTTCCATTGTGCTGGAAGTATTTCGTACAACATTAATTTATTGCATTAGCCGTGAAACGATTATTCAAGGTCGTAACGCTTATTGGCATGTCGTAAGCAACGGTGAGATTCTCAGT
>CANKCX010000004.1 GCA_947480375.1 Actinomycetota bacterium | reverse complement strand
GTTTGATTTCTTTGTTGATATTGTTTTTGACGGAAATCTCCTAATCGCAAGCGTCGTTGCAATGATTGCCGGATTTATTTCTTTCGCTTCACCATGCGTTCTGCCACTTGTCCCGGGTTATCTTTCTTATGCAGCTGGTATGACTGAAGTTAGAAGTAGAGGACGAGCCGCTCTTGGATCTCTACTTTTCGTATTAGGTTTCTCAGCTCTTTTTATTTCATATGGCGCACTCTTTGGTTCAATCGGTTCTACAATTTCAAGTAATTCAAAACTTGTATCAATTGCATTAGGACTTCTAACTATTGGTATGGGAGTAATTTTCTTATTTAATCAGAAGTTTTATCGCTCATTTAAACCGGTATGGAAAGTTCGTGCGGGGCTTGCAGGAGCACCAATTCTTGGATTTCTATTTGGAATTGGTTGGACTCCATGTATTGGGCCAACTCTGGCGGCGGTCCAAACACTTTCGTTTCAAGAATCAAGTGCAATGCGCGGTGCGATTTTAAGTGTTGCATATTGCTTAGGTCTTGGTGCGCCATTTATTTTGGTGGGAATTTTCTTTGATAAATCAACTCGCCTACGAAAATTCATTTTAAAGCGCGGAAACTATCTAACGTTATTTGGTGGAATCTTTCTAATACTTATCGGAATTCTGCAAGTCACAGGACTATGGGCTGAAGTTATGAATTCACTGCGCAGCATAATTTCTGATTTTGCGCCGGTGATCTAAGTGAGTACAACTACTGAATTAGATGCACGCTCTTTAGGGCGTTGGCTGTGGCGGCAATTAACCAGTATGCGTACCGCGCTAATACTTCTCTTATTGCTTGGCTTTGCTGCAATTCCCGGTTCAATCTTTCCGCAGCGCTCTCAAAATCCCTTAAAAGTTAGCGATTACTTTAAAAGCAACCCTGGCACTGCAAAGTTCCTTGATCAATTAAAGATGTTTGATGTTTATAGCTCGCCCTGGTTTAGCGCTATTTACATCTTGCTCTTTATATCGCTAATCGGATGTGTGCTTCCAAGAACTTTCGAACACTTGAAAGGCATTGGTGCAAAGCCACCGCTTACTCCGAAAAATTTACATCGGATGGAGTTTCATACTCAGGTCGAGTTTGGTTCCCTTGATCTGGCTGAGGCTTGGTTTAAGAAACGCCACTTTCGAATTCGCCGTGATAGTAATTCAATTTCGGCAGAGAAAGGTTTTATGCGGGAGACTGGAAACTTAGCCTTTCATCTCTCACTAATTTTGATACTAATTGGAATTGGCTTGGGTTCACTCTTCGGGATGAAGGGAGATGCAATTATTAATGTGGGGGATAGATTTATAAACATTCCTACTTCATATGATGTTATTTCATTTGGAAAATTGCAATCAGAAAAGGCATTGCAACCATTTTCCATAACTGCAACGGATTTCAAGGCAACTTATGAATTGAAAACTGGCGCACCAAGTGATTACAAATTGACGGTAAATATTTCAGATCCAGTTGGGTCCAAGGAAGTCTCTAAAGTTGTGAGAGTAAATTCACCGCTTACATTTGGCAGTACAAAAGTATATTTACAAGCAAATGGTTATTCCCCGCTTGTAACTGTGCGCGATAAGACTGGTGAAATTAAGTATCAAGGCGCAGTTATTTTCCTTCCACAAGATGGGAATCTAACTTCTACTGGCGCGATAAAAGTTCCTGATATGCAGCCACAAGTTGGCTTCATCGGATCATTTGTTCCAACCTTTGCCAGAAATTCGCAACGAGGAGCCTTTTCAACTTATCCTGAAGTTCTAGATCCAAGGCTCTTGATTTCGATCTGGACCGGAGATCTGGGTTTAGATTCAGGAAATCCGCAATCCATTTACCGTCTTGATACCTCGAAGATGGAGCGCATTGGTTTAAAGACTTTAAAGCTCAATGAAAAGTATGACTTTGGCCAGGGCTCAATCACATTTGAAGGCTGGACGCCTTGGGTTAATTTGCAGATTGTTAAAGATCCAGGGAAGTTTTATGCGCTACTCGGATCGATTTTCGCAATTCTTGGTTTATTGGCTTCACTATTTACAAGATCCCGTCGAATTTGGGTAAAAACAAATGTAGATACGCCTGGAGTTGAAGTTGCTGGATTAGCTAAGAATTCTGCCCCGGGTTTGGAATTTGAAATTGCATCCCTTGTTAATGAAATGAGAGGGTAGCCCAATGAGTTCAACAAATTACGCATATCTCTCTAACTACGCGATTTATTCGGCAATGGTTTTATTCACCATTGCATTTTTTGCGCATGCAGTTGAAGTTGCGTTCTCTGTTCGAAATCTTGATGAAAAAACAAAATTTGATTTCACCCGAACAAAGCGAAGCGGAAACCTTGGAACCGTAATGATGGTTCTTGCATTTATCTTTCTCTTCGCAGGCGTAATTTTCCGCGGAGTCTCGGCTCATCGCGTTCCTTGGGGAAATATGTACGAGTTTTCAATCACCGGTGCTTTGGCATTTACTGGTGCATATATTTATGCTCTTTGGAAATATAAAATTCGCTGGTTAGGACTACCGGTTGCCTTAGCTGTTCTTTTAACTCTTGGAACTGCAATCACACTTCTATATCGACCAAGCGCTCCACTTGTACCTGCTCTTAAATCAACTTGGCTAGCTATTCACGTATCTGCGGCGATTATTTCCGGTGGCGTTTTTCTATTAGCTAACTGCATCGCAGCTACTTATTTAATTTTAGATCGCTATGAATCTAAAGGTGGCCGCCCAGAATGGGCACGCAAATTGCCAACTCTTGATGTGTTAGACCAACTTACTTATCGTCTTGTTGCATTTGTATTTCCACTTTGGACCTTTGCGGTAATTGCCGGTGCAATTTGGGCAGAGTCAGCATGGGGCAGATATTGGGGTTGGGATCCAAAAGAAACCTGGGCGTTTATTACTTGGGTTGCATATGCCGCATATTTACATGCGCGCGTGACTATTGGATGGCGTGGGCGTAAAGCTGCTTGGTTGTGTTTATTTGCAGGTTCAACATTCTTATTTAATTACGTATATGTGAATGTGTGGGGAACCGGAAGACATACATATAGCGGGCTGTAGGTAAGTAGCGAGCTTTAAAGTTTACGTAAGAAATCAGGATCATCATCGGGTGGAATTATTTTTCCACGTCCGCCGCGACCATTGCCTGGATTTCGCTTTGGCTTTCCGATAACAAACCAGAGGATTGAAGCAAGTGTTGAGAAAAGAAATATTGATAAGAGCCAGGCCCATTTAGGCAACTTCTTAACTTCTTCTTGCGGAGTTCTTGCGCAATCAAAGAAGGCGTAAAAGGAGAAAGCTAGAACTATGAGAGTTAACCAGAGGCGCATGGAAGAAGTTTAAGCCCTTGTTATCGATAGTGCGAGTGTTATCAACAGTGATGTAAGCAATTGCAATTCGCCAGCCTTGCCCAGAAGTGGAATGAGCGCAGAACCACTGGTGCCGCTTGAAATTCCTTTAATTAAAATAATCTGCAAGGGAAGCGTTAGCAGAACTAGGAACGCCCACGGTGTGATTGTCACAACTGCAAGTGAGGTAAAAAAGGCCAGAAGCAGTAGCCCAGAAATCAAATAACGAGCCTTCGTATCGCCAAGTCTGACAGCAAGAGTTCGCTTACCAACCAATTCATCTTTTGGTCGATCTCTTAAGTTATTTAAACCAAGAATTGTGCAAGAGAGTGCGCCCATTGGAATTGAAAGTAAGAGGCTCTGCCAAGTTATCTTTTCGGACTGAGCAAAATATGAACCCATCGTTGCTACTAAACCAAAGAATATGAAAACCGAAATCTCACCAAAACCGTTATATCCATAGGGATTCTTGCCACCGGTATATTTCCAGCCAGCAAGAATTGCGAACGCCCCAATAATTATTAGCAATGGTGATGTTCTTAAAGCTAGAAACAGGCCACAGATTGATGCGATGAAATATGTAAGGAGCGCAGCGTTTTTGACTTGGCTCGGAGTTTTTAAGCCACTGGCAACCAGGCGAATCGGCCCAACCCGGACTTCATCTGTTCCACGAACTCCATCGGAATAATCATTCGAGTAATTAACTGCAACTTGTAATAACAAGCCAACTAATAGCGCCAGCATCGCATTTATCCAGTTAATAGCTTCTCCATCAATATTTATTAGAGATGTACCAATTAATACCGGCGCAATTGCTGCCGGAAGAGTGCGTGGTCGTGCTCCTGCAAGCCAAATTTTCATTGACTTATCTTTGCTTATCTATGAATAACTGACTGGCTTTGACACGGTCAGGCTTACCGATTCCTATTGTTGGAATTTCTGAAACAGCTAAGAATTCTTTAGGCACGCTAGCTTTACCAAGTTTGCCTTGAAGTAATTCCGAAATTTCATTCTGGTCAATGGCTGCGTCAGAAAGCAAACAGAGTTTTTGGCCCCATTCAGAATCAGAAATTGAAGTTGCAAGGAATTTAACACCCTTGAAATTTTCTAGCAAAATCTTCTCAACTGCGATCAAGGAAACATTTTCACCACCAGAAATAATCACATCATCTGCGCGACCAGTTACAAAAACTTTTCCGTCCCGCACCTCACCAAGATCGTTTGTAGTGAACCAGCCATCTGAGAAATTTGCCGCCCATAGTTGCTCTTGATTTTCATATCCGTCTGCCAGGACGGCTCCCTTAATCTTTAATAATCCAGCTTCAGTTGTTGATACTTCCACACCAGGAAGCGCGACGTTGTTATAAACACAACCACCAGAAGTTTCTGTCATGCCATATGTGGTTACTACATTAATTTTATGTTGCTTTGCAGATTCTAAGAGTTCTTTACTCGTTGCACTTCCACCAACTAGAACAGCCTGACAATTTTGTAAATGATTTAATAATTGCGCATCACCACTTAAAGCCCTATGCAGTTGGGTTGGAACAATTGCACTGAATTTAGCTTTACCTTCGACAGAAACAATTTCGCTGTCAAGCGTGATTGCTCGGGCCAGCACATTTAATCCAGCGATGTGATTGGTAGGCAGAAGCAAAGACCAAATATCACCATTTGATGCTCCTAATATTTCATTAGAAAGTTTTGCTGAAATAAAGAGAGCTTTACTAGAAAGTTGAACCCGCTTATTTAATCCGGTTGAACCGGTCGTATTAATGATGATTTGGGCTGGCTCGGTCTGATTGAATGCGGCAGTCAGGGCCTGCATCAGCTGTGGATTTGACCACGTGAGCCCAAGATCAATTACCGAAGTTTTCATGACAGCCGTAGGCTATCCATATATTTTGTAGGAGGAAATGTGAGCAAACCTTTTAAGCGCGAACCTGGCAGTCGGACCATTCCTAAGTGGGAGGTCGGAACTGGGGGCGATTCATTTACTGATATCAGTTATGAAGTTGCTGAAGGCATGGCGAAAATTACAATCAACCGCCCAGAAGTTCGTAATGCATTTCGTCCGCAAACACTCTTTGAATTACAAGAAGCCTTTTCACTTGCACGCGATGACGATTCTGTCGGAGTAATTATTTTTACTGGTGCCGGTACCGAAGCATTCTGTTCTGGTGGCGATATCAATGTACGCGGTGATGATGGCTATCTCGGAAATGATCCGCTTGCTAAAAAAGGAATCGGTCGCCTTAATGTTTTAGATTTACAAATCCAAATTCGTAGATTGCCAAAACCAGTTGTCGCAATGGTTGCGGGCTGGGCAGTTGGCGGTGGACATGTATTGCATGTTGTTTGTGATTTAACAATCGCAGCCGACAATGCAAAATTTGGACAGACCGGTCCTATGGTCGGATCTTTTGATGGTGGATACGGCGCAGGTTTACTTGCGGCGCATATTGGCCAGAAGAAGGCTCGTGAAATTTGGTTCTTGTGCCGACAATACGATGCAACAGAAGCACTTGAAATGGGACTTGTAAATACCGTAGTGCCTATTTCAGAACTCGAAGCAGAAACAGTTTCTTGGTGCCGCGAAATGTTGCGACATTCGCCAATGGCACTTCGATTATTGAAAGCCGGATTAAATGCAGCTGACGATGGACTTGCTGGTGTTCAACAACTTGCTGGCGATGCAACACTTCTTTTCTATATGACCGAGGAAGGCCAAGAAGGTCGCGACGCATTTAAAGAGAATCGTGAACCAAATTTCAATAAGTTTCCCAAGCGTCCTTAATTAAAAAATGTGGCAATTGGATGAGATCTTTAAAGATCTAACTGTTGTTGCGATACCAACTCGTACAAGTTTTCGCGGAATTAATTTGCGTGAAGCTGCGCTTTTTCGGGGACCAGCTGGGTGGAGCGAATTCGCACCTTTTATTGAATATAACTCGGCAGAAGCCGAGGCCTGGCTATGGGCAGCACTTGAAGGTGCATACAAACCTTGGCCGATGTTAAATCGCAAAGCCATTGGAATAAATGCAACATTGCCGAAGGTAGAAATAAATCGAGTTAATGAAATCTTAAATAGATTCCCTGGCGCAAAGACAGTGAAGATTAAAGTTGATGACTTCGAAAAAGATTCAGAATTAGTAGAGGCCGCACTAGATTTTAACCCAGACTTTAAGGTGCGACTTGATGTAAATGGTGGCTGGGATTTGAAAGCCGCACTTCTAAATCTTTATAACTATCACCTAAGGTTTGGCAACGTCTTTGAATATATAGAACAGCCTGTTTTAAATATCTCTGATCTAAAGGAACTTAAAAAAGAGATACCGATGAAAATTGCAATTGACGAGTCGATTAGAAAAGCGCTCTCAAGTGGTTTTGAAGATGTAAATACTTATGCCGATGTTGCAATTATTAAATGGGCACCTTCAGGCGGTATGACACGTGCAAATAAATTAATAGAAAAGATTGGTTTGCCAGCCGTTATTTCCAGCGCCCTAGATACCGGTATCGGAATTTCACATGGCCTTGCACTGGCTGCAAGCCAAGAGAATTTGGATTTCGATTGCGGCCTGGCAACGCTCTCACTTCTTGAAAGCGATGTTGTAACGCCAGCTATTGAAATTATTGATGGCACTATTTTGGTCAATCGAGTCGAGCCTTACGAGAAACTGCTCGCTAAATATTTAGTGACAACAGACCGTAGGATTTGGTGGCAAGAACGAATTGAAGAAATCTGGGAAGCTGGGTTAGGAGAGAGGTGGCTAAATGAGCAACGCAACTGATTTAGCTCGCCAAACAATTCGAACACTTATAGAAAAAGGCGTTAGTGATTTTGTAATTTCACCAGGTTCTAGAAATGCGCCACTTTCAATTGCTTTATACGAAGCTAAGTCCCGTGGGCTTATTGAGCTACACGTTAAATTAGATGAACGCGGTGCTGCTTATTATGCCCTCGGCATAAGCAAAGCAACGGATAATTACGTTTCGGTAATTTGCACCAGTGGTACAGCGGCGGCAAATTTCCACCCTGCGCTGCTTGAAGCTTGGCACGCAAATAATAAATTGATTGCAATTACCGCGGATCGACCAGAACGCCTACGCAAGACTGGCGCCAATCAAACAACAGATCAAGTAAGTATTTTCCCTAATATTCGATCATTTGATTTAATAACCGGAACCAAGTTTGAAATTGAAGATGGTCCAGTGCATTTAAATATTCAATTCGATGAACCACTTCTTCCTGACAATTCGAATGATTGGTTATCTGGATTAAATGTTGTAGCACCCAAATTACCTTCTCCAAATCCAAAATCTTTAGCAGTAACTGGAAATGGTGTAATAGTTATCGGGCATGATCGTGGCACTTTAACTGCTTCACAAGTTGAAAAATTTATTGAATCTGCCAGCCTCCCTGTCATTGCTGAAGACCCTTTATCTTTCAAAGGCGCCATCGCGCATGCAAGTGCATTTTTGAGTGATGAAGCAGTACGCAATTATTTAAAGGCAGACTATGCAATCGTAATAGGGCGTACAACACTTTCACGCAGCATAAATAATTATGTTGCTAGTGCTGAAAAAACTTATGTTATTGATCCGCGCATTTCGACAATTGATACCAAAAGAACTGGTACCCAAGTTTTCTTCGAATTACCAAAGCTTGAAGTAAATACACTTAACCCGACATGGATTTCAGATTGGGTAGAAGTTTCGCGCATTGCGGCTGCAGAAATCGCAAAAGATCAGATCTGGTCAGAACACCAAGCAATAGGCACTCTTGCAGCAAATGTTCCAGATGGTTGCGCAATCTTCATTGGCTCATCTAGACCTATTCGAGATATCGAAGCTTTTGCTAAACCTAGAAATGGTATTCAAGTTTTTGCAAATCGTGGCCTCGCCGGAATCGATGGGAATTTATCTACGATTTTCGGGATTTCGACAAACTTTGCGCGAACTTTCGCAGTGATTGGCGATCTAACTTTTCTCCATGATTTAACTGCACTTTTGAACCCGCCAACTTCAGATTTAACTATTTTTGTTATCGATAACAATGGTGGCGGAATTTTCTCAACGTTGCCACAAGCTGGAGTCGCTGGATTCGATGAGATCTTTGGAACCCCACAAAACCAAAATTTGGAAAAAATCATTTCAGGATTTGGAATTCCAGTAAGCAAAATTAAGTCCGATTCAGATTTCAGAATGGAAATTGCACACAACAAACCTGGTTTAAATTTTGTCGTCGTTGAAGTTCCAGAACGAAGTGAAATGGCCGAAGAATTACGAAAGACCTATTCTCGAATTTCTAGCGCAGTTCGCATCGGACTTAATTTAGCCTGACTCTCGGCAAGTTCATCATCTGGATTTGATCCGGCAACAATTCCGCAACCGCTAAAAATTCGCATCGATTTTAAATCTTCAGATAATTGACCTGTGCGCAGCGCAATTCCAATTTCACCATCTCCACGTGCATCGATCCAACCAACAGGTCCGGCATATCTTCCACGGTTCATATCTTCTAATTCATCTATGACTGAGTTTGCAATTTGTGTTGGAGTTCCACAAACTGCTGCTGAAGGATGAAGTGAAGCAATTAGAGCGAAGATATCTATCGGAGTTGCAGAATCATTTAAGACACCTGTTACATCGGTTGCAAGGTGCATGACATTTGCCAAGTGAAGTACAAAAGGAGATTCGGGAACATTTGTAGAAGAGCAATAAGGAGCCAGCGCATCAGCAACCGAGCGAACCGCGTATTCGTGCTCTTCAAGATCCTTTGAAGATTTCGCAAGTGATGCGGCTAATCCCAGATCCCGAGCCTCGTCGCCAGATTTGCGAATGGTTCCGGCAAGAATTCTTGAGGTTACAAGTGATTTATTCAATCTAACTAAGAGTTCAGGAGTTGCACCAATTAGGTTTGAAACGAGGAAAACCCAAGTTGATGGGTAGTTTTTTGTGAGGAAGGAAATCAAATTACGGACCGAGATGTTCTCGCTATTACGGGCAATTAGATCTCGTGCAAGTACTACTTTTTCGAGTTCACCGTTCTTAATCTTGGTTACAGCGCTAGCAACCCGCTTTTTCCACTCTTCATCAGAGAGTGCGCCAGTTTCAAAGCTCACCGCGCCTGCTTGTTTCGAGGTTAGATATTGGGTTATTGCTGGCTGAGTTTGATCACCAATCCAAGTGATCCAGGATTTTCCACCCTTTGATCCAATAATTACTTTTGGAATAACCAATTTAGATTCTTCAGATGGATCAAAGGCAAAAGATGTAAAAAGAATTGGCCCAGTACCGCTGCCATGAACATTGTTCTGAATCTTTAGCGTAGAAAGTTGTTCGTGCCACCATTTTCTAGCATCACTAAATCTATTTGCACCTTTTACGCTAGTGCTCTTCCATTCACCGAAACCAATTAAACCTTCGCCAGCACGAAGCCAAGTTGCTGAAATTTCTGAATCCGTCGAAATTAAATTAAGCGCAGGATGCTCACCGAGAAGTTCGGTAGTTATATTTGTTGGCACAGTTTTGAAGTTAGTTAGCGCTTAGAAACTAAACGCCAAAGAACAGGAAGCGTTGTACTAGCAATTGCAATCTTAAGAAGTTCGCCTAAAATAAAAGGAGTCAATCCTTTTTCAAAGGTCCAGCTCCAACTTTCTCCGGTGTATTGATGTAACCAAAATAGGCCAACCGAAAACACAATTACATTTCCAATTAACATAGTAGGAATTACTGTCTTTATTTTTTGATCCCACTTGCGCCCAGCTAGAGCACCAATTACAAGAGTAGAGAGCAGCATTCCAACTAGATATCCACCAGTAGCGCCAACAACTCTTTCTAAGCCATGCGAACCCGAAGCGAAAATTGGGGCGCCAAGGATTCCCATCAATAAATAGAAAGCCATAGTGCTAAATCCAAGACTGGCTCCGTAAGCGGTTCCGAGAAGTAATACGCCCAGGGTTTGACCAGTGAATGGAACTGGAGAACCGGGAATTGGAAAGGAAATCTGCGCCATAGCTGCAAGGAAAACTGTTCCCGAAAGAATCAATGAAATTTGAGTAACCGCGGTTGTGCGTGGAAGCACTGCGGTTTTTAGCAGGCTGATCTGTGACACCTGAACCATGTTCTTATTCATAGGCCAAACCTCTCACGAATTTTATTTAGGCGCTGCCTTAATTTGTGGTCAGAGCCTACTACCGCGAGAATATACGCGTGAGTAGAGCAGATCTAGGTAAAGAGCCAGAGGAAGTTTCGGCGATGTTCGATGGCGTTGCCCGCCGGTATGACTTGCTCAATGACTTGCTTAGCCTGGGACGAACCAAAGCTTGGCGCAAGGTTGCAACTTCGATTATCGATCCTAAACCTGGAATGCGAATCTTAGATATCGCTGCCGGTACCGGTTCTTCTAGCAGACCACTTGCCGATGCTGGTGCAAATGTAATTCCATTAGATTTTTCAAAAGGAATGTTAGATGCTGGGCGAAAGCGTCACCCAGATTTAGCATTTACTCAAGGCGATGCGCTCGCACTAACTTTTAAAGATAATGAATTTGATGTCACAACAATTTCATTTGGACTTCGCAATACATCAGATACTTTGAAAGCTCTTCGCGAATCACTTCGAGTTTTAAAGCCTGGTGGCCGAATGGTTGTTGTCGAATTCTCACAACCAACAAATAAAATTTTTAGAACAATTTATTTACGCTATTTGATGCGGGCACTTCCTGTAGTTGCCCGTAAAGTTTCATCAAATCCAGATGCTTATGTCTATTTAGCAGAATCAATCTTGGCCTGGCCAAATCAGCCCGGTCTTGCCGCTCTTATGAAAACCGCGGGCTTTGAGAAAGTTCATTGGAAAAATCTGACATTTGGCATCGTCGCCATCCATACGGGTTTCAAGCCATAATTCAAACCGTGATTGATGCCACACATCCTTCGCATCGGCCATATTCATATTCATAAAATTGTGACCTGTAACGCCTAAACCCGTAGACTCTCGGATTGTGAACCCATACGTACCGATCCTGGTAATTGGCGCAATTGGCTTTGGCTTCGGAGCAATTTCCGTAGTTGCTGCGGCTGTAACCGGACCGAAGCGCTACAACCGCGCAAAGGTCGAAGCTTATGAATGTGGAATTCAACCTTCACCTCAAGCAGCAGGCGGCGGACGTTTCCCAGTCAAATATTTCTTAACTGCAATGCTATTTATTGTTTTCGATATTGAAATTGTTTTCTTATATCCATGGGCAGTCACATTCGACAAGCTTGGATTATTTGGATTAGTAGAAATGTTTATTTTCATCGCAACAGTTTTCGTTGCATATGCATATGTCTGGCGCCGCGGCGGATTGGAATGGGATTAAATCCATGGGTCTAGAAGAGAAATTACCGGCAGGATTCGCACTTACATCTGTTGAAAAACTTGCGGGATACATGCGCAAGAACTCACTTTGGCCAGCGACTTTTGGTCTTGCATGTTGTGCAATTGAGATGATGGCATTTGGTGGCGGACGTTATGACGCAGCTCGTTTTGGAATGGAAGTTTTTCGTGCATCACCTCGCCAAGCAGATTTAATGATCGTTGCTGGACGCGTTTCAAATAAAATGGCGCCAGTACTTCGTCAAATTTATGATCAAATGGCAGCACCAAAGTGGGTAATCGCGATGGGAGCCTGCGCATCTTCTGGCGGAATGTTTAACAATTATGCAATTGTCCAAGGCGTTGATCACGTTGTGCCAGTTGATATTTATCTACCTGGTTGCCCACCACGTCCAGAAATGTTGATGGATGCAATTTTGAAACTTCATGAACATATTGGAAATGAAAAGCTTGGCGTAAATCGTGAACAAATTATTCGTGAAGTTGAAGCAGCAGCTCTTGCCGCAAAGCCAACCCACCAGTTGAAGGGTCTGCTCGCATGAGCGAAAACCACGGAATGTTTGGCGCAAGCGGTTCTGGAGATACCTCAGGATTCGGTGGCCTAGTACGAAGTGCAATAAACACTGGCTCTAGCGAACGCCCATACGGAAGTTATTTTGATGAAATCACAGATGAATTAGAACGTGCATATCCAGAATTTAGCGATGCAATTGAAAAAGTAGTTGTTGATCGAGGCGAACTTACACTTCATGTAAAGCGCGATCGCTTAGTTGAAACAGCTTTAAAATTACGCGATACCCAATCACTTCGTTTTGAAGTTTGTTTAGGTGTTAATGGCGTTCATTATCCAGAAGATAAGAACCGCGAATTGCATGCGGTTTATCCATTACTTTCAATGACACATAACCGTCGAATTCGTTTAGAAGTTAGTGTTCCAGATTCCGATCCACACCTTCCTTCACTTGTTGAAGTTTGGGCCGGAAACAATTGGCACGAACGTGAAACTTGGGACATGTTCGGAATTATTTTTGATGGTCACCCAGGACTAACTCGAATTTTGATGCCAGATGATTGGCCAGGACATCCGCAACGAAAAGATTATCCACTCGGTGGAATTCCCGTTGAATACAAGGGCGCAACAGTTCCGGCTCCTTCAGAACGTAGGTCATACCGATGACAATTCGCGATTCATATGCAGCAGAAACCGACACAACTGAAGGTCGCGTTTATTCAGTAACTGGTGGCGATTGGGATTCACTCGTAACTGAAATAGGTCAGACTAAAGAAGAGCGCGTAGTTGTAAATATGGGTCCACAGCACCCATCAACTCACGGCGTACTTCGCTTAGTTTTGGAACTTGAAGGCGAAACTATTACTGAAGCTCGTGCCGGAATTGGTTATCTGCACACTGGTATTGAAAAGAATGCGGAATATCGCACATGGACTCAAGGCGTCACATTCGTTACTCGCATGGATTATTTAGCACCGATCTTCAACGAAACTGCTTACTGCTTAACGCTAGAAAAACTTCTGGGAATTACAAATGACATTCCAGAACGGGCAAGTCAGATCCGCGTACTAATGATGGAACTAAATCGAATCTCATCTCACATGGTTGCACTTGGCACCGGAGCCCTTGAACTTGGGGCACTTTCACCAATGATTTTCGCTTTCCGTGAACGCGAGAAGGTTCTAGATGTATTTGAAATGATTTCTGGGCTACGTATGAATATGGCCTACGTACGTCCCGGTGGCGTTGCGCAAGATTTACCAAAGGGCGCAATCGCAAAGGTTCGCGAAACTGTAAAAGAACTTCGCCATAACTTTAAAGATAATGAAAAATTATTAGTTGGTAACACCATTTGGATGAAACGTACTCAAGGAATTGGTTATTTAGATCTTGCGGGTTGCACAACCCTTGGTATCACTGGTCCAGTACTTCGTTCAACTGGAATGCCATGGGATCTGCGAAAGACTGAACCGTATTGCGGTTATGAAAATTATGAATTTGATGTAATAACAACTGATACGTGCGATGTTTATGGCCGCTTCTTGATTCGTATGCAAGAACTTGAACAATCACTTCGCATCATCGAACAAGCTTGCGATAAGTTGGAAAAATCAGAGGGACAACCAGTAATGGTTGCAGATAAGAAAATTGCTTGGCCATCACAACTTTCAGTTGGTAGCGATGGAATGGGTAATTCACTTGATCACATCCGCGAAATTATGGGTACTTCAATGGAATCTTTGATTCACCACTTCAAATTAGTAACAGAGGGATTCCGCGTTCCTGCGGGTCAGGCTTATGCAGCGGTTGAATCACCTCGCGGAGAAACTGGAGTTCACTTAGTTTCTGATGGCGGAACCCGCCCATACCGCGTCCACTTCCGCGAACCATCTTTTAATAATTTACAAGCAACTTCTGCAATGGCCGAAGGCGGAATGATCGCTGACGTTATTGGCGCTGTTGCATCAATCGATCCAGTTATGGGAGGGGTTGATCGATAATGGAATTCACCGCTGATCAATTAAAGATTATGGATTCAATCATTGCTAGATACCCACGTTCTCGCTCTGCTGTAATGCCACTCCTGCACTACGTTCAAGCAATCGATGGTTACATCACGCCACGTGGAATTGAAAAGATCGCTGAAAAATTAGATATCGCAACTGCAGAAGTTACTGCTGTTTCAACTTTCTACACCCAATATCGCACCGAACCTGCAGGTGAATATCACGTAGGTGTCTGTATTAATACGCTCTGCGCTGTTATGGGTGGCGATGCAATTTACGATTCTTTAACTGATCACCTTGGAATTGGAAATCACGAAACAACTAAAGATGGCAAAGTTTCAATTGAAAGAATTGAATGCAACGCTGCTTGCGATTATGCGCCAGTAGTAATGGTGAACTGGGAGTTCTACGACAATCAGACCCCACAAAGTGTTAAAGATTTAGTTGATGGTGCGCGCGCAGGAAACCCACCCGCTCCAACTCGTGGCCCAAAGACTTTGCGTACTTGGAAGCAAAATTCAGAAGTTTTGGCTGGATTAAATGATGGCCTGGCTAACGAAGGTGTTTCAGCCGGAGATGCATCGCTTCTTGGTTTGAAGATTTCGAAAGGTGGAAAGTAAATGTCATTGTCTTTAAAATTGACACCAGTCCTTTCGGCAAATTGGGATGAGAAGGATTCATTTACCATCGAAGGTTATAAGCGAAACGGTGGCTACAAAGCTGTAACAAAAGCTTTAGCAATGGAACCCGATGCAGTAATTCAGATGATTAAAGATTCAGGTTTGCGTGGTCGCGGCGGTGCTGGTTTCCCAACTGGAAGCAAGTGGGGATTTATTCCACAAGGCGATAACAAAGAGCACTACTTAGTTGTAAATGCTGATGAATCAGAGCCGGGCACTTGTAAAGATATGCCATTGCTTCTAGCTAATCCGCATGTTTTAGTCGAGGGAATAATTATTGGTTCTTATGCAATCCGAGCAAACCACGCCTTTATTTATCTGCGCGGTGAAGTGGTGCATGTATATCGTCGAGTTCAACAAGCGATTGAAGATGCATACAAAGCCGGATTACTTGGAAAGAATATTGGCGGAAAAGGTTTCGATCTAGAACTAACTTTGCATGCTGGCGCAGGCGCATATATCTGTGGTGAAGAAACTGCACTTCTAGATTCACTTGAAGGATTCCGTGGCCAACCAAGACTTCGTCCACCATTCCCTGCAATCGCAGGTTTGTACGCAAAGCCAACAGTTGTAAATAACGTTGAATCGATTGCTTCAGTTCCTTCAATTATTAATAATGGAATCGAATGGTTCCAAGCAATGGGTACTGAGAAGAGCAAGGGTTTTACGCTTTACTCACTTTCTGGCCATGTAAATAATCCCGGACAATTCGAAGCACCGCTGGGAATCACACTTCGCGAACTTCTAGAACTTGCTGGTGGAATTAGAAATGGTCACAAATTAAAATTCTGGACACCTGGTGGTTCTTCAACCCCAATGTTTACTGATCAACATTTAGATATCCCATTGGATTACGAAGGCGTTTCAGCTGCAGGTTCGATGTTGGGTACAAAGGCACTTCAAATTTTTGATGAAACAACATGTGTAGTTCGTGCAGCTCTTCGCTGGACCGAGTTTTACAAGCATGAATCTTGCGGAAAGTGCACACCATGCCGCGAGGGAACTTGGTGGTTGGTACAGGCACTTCATGATCTTGAGGCTGGAAAAGGTACAGAAGCAGATTTAACAAAACTTCTAGATCTCTGCGACAACATTGCTGGTCGTTCTTTCTGCGCACTTGCAGATGGTGCGGTTGCGCCAATCATGTCTTCACTAAAGCATTTCCGTGATGAATATCTAGAACACCAACGCAATGGTGGTTGCCCATTTGATCCAGTTGCTTCAACAGTATTCAAATCGGTAGGTGCATAAATGGTTCCAGAGCAAGCAGTTTTAGAAACTCAAGCAGCAGTTGAAATGATTACTGTTGTTATTGATGGTTTTGAAGTAACTGTTCCAAAAGGAACTTTAGTTATTCGTGCAGCTGAAAAACTAGGAATTCAAATTCCGCGATTCTGCGATCACCCACTATTAGATCCAGCAGGCGCTTGTCGCCAATGTTTAGTTGATATTGAAATCAACGGAAGAGCATTCCCAAAGCCACAAGCATCTTGCACAATTCCAGTCGAAAACAACATGATTGTTAAGACCCAATTAACTTCACCGGTCGCCCAGAAAGCTCAAGAAGGAATTATGGAACTCCTTCTTATTAACCACCCACTTGATTGCCCAGTTTGCGACAAAGGTGGCGAATGCCCTCTTCAGAATCAAGCGATGAGTAATGGCCGCCCAGAATCACGTTATGAAGGCGTAAAGCGCACATTCGAAAAACCAGTTCCAATTTCATCCCAAGTTTTACTTGATCGCGAACGTTGCGTTCTTTGTGCGCGTTGCACACGTTTCTCAGAACAAATTGCGGGCGATCCATTTATTACTCTCAATGAACGTGGCGCACTACAACAAGTTGGAATCTATGCCGAAGATCCATTTGAGTCTTATTACTCTGGAAACACGGTTCAAATCTGTCCAGTAGGAGCCCTAACCGGTTCTTCATATCGCTTCCGCGCTCGACCATTCGATTTAGTTTCAAATGATTCTGCCTGCGAACACTGCGCATCAGGTTGTGCAATGCGAACTGATATTCGTCGCGGAAAGACTCTTCGCCGTCTTGCTGGCGATGACGCTTCAGTAAACGAAGAATGGAATTGCGATAAGGGTCGTTGGGCATTTAAGTATTTAACAAGCAGAGAACGAGTCACTTCACCAATGATTCGTGGCACCGATGGTGAATTACATGAAGCTTCTTGGCCAGAAGCAATTGCCTTTGCTGCTGCTGGATTAAAGGGAAAGCGTTCTGCCGTACTTGTTGGTGGTCGCGCAACAGTTGAAGATGCTTATGGATACAGCAAATTTGCACGCGTTGCTCTTG
>CANKCX010000003.1 GCA_947480375.1 Actinomycetota bacterium | reverse complement strand
CTTCGCAATCAAACTTACGAATCGCACTTGCGCCTAAATCTCCAGATGCAACATCAATAACTCTAAATGGAACTTCCATAGCCTTTAGAAAATCCTTCTCCCATTCAAGCAAGCGCAGGTGTTCAGCCTTTGCATCTTCAGGCTTAATAAATGAGAACATTTCTACTTTATCGAATTGGTGCACACGGATAATTCCACGGGTGTCTTTGCCATAAGTACCGGCTTCACGACGGAAGCATGATGAATATCCGGCATATCTAATTGGTAAGTTTTCAACGATTTCATCCATGTGATACGCGGCAAGCGGAACTTCGCTGGTCCCAACTAAATAAACATCGTCTTCTTCCAAATGGTAAACATTTTCGGCTGCTTGCCCGAGAAATCCGGTTCCTTCCATTGCTGCTGGATTTACAAGTACCGGCGGAATAACTGGAATGAAGCCCGCTTTAACTGCAGATGAAATTGCATAATTAACTAAAGCAAATTCCAGCATTGCCCCTGGGCCAGTTAGATAATAAGAACGAGATCCTGCAACCTTTGCTCCGCGTTCGGTATCAATTGCTTTGAGAGTTTTTCCTAATTCAACGTGATCTTTTGGTTCAAAACCTTCGCTCTTGAAATCGCGTGGCTTGCCAATTTCTTCAATAACTTTAAAGTCTTCCTCGCCACCAACTGGTGCATCTAAATCAATTAGATTTGAAATCTTAAGAAGCAAATCTTTAGCGCTTGCCTCGAGTTCGCTGCGTTTGGAATCTGCCGCTTTAACTCGGTTTGCCAAGTCTTTTGCATTCTCAAGTAGAGCGGTTTTTTCCTCGCCCTTTGCTGCTCCTACTGATTTAGAAAGCGCATTCTGTTCGGCTCGTAGAGTTTCAAATTCACTTAGTGCGGTTCGGCTTAAAGCATCTGCTGCGAGAAGTTGATCTACGACCGCGACATCTTCACCGCGAACCTTTTGGGAATGGCGAATTGCATCAGGATTTTCGCGCAGAATTTTTAGATCAATCACGTGTGCAAGCCTATCTAGTTACTTTTACCAACGCGGGGATATGAGCCAAGAAAACGAATGTCTTCGCAAATTTTACGAACACCATCAACGGCTGCTGCCACTTTTGGTTCATCGATATGGCCTTGCGCATCAATAATGAAATGGTAGTGCCCAAGTTCTAGACCTGTAGGTCGTGATTGAATAAAAGTTAAGTTCACATCTTGCTTGGCAAACTCTGTAAGTATTTCTAAGAGCGCACCAGCATGATCAATTCCGATAAAAGCAACTAATGAAGTGCGGTCATTTCCAGTTGGTTTCGGTGTAATTCCTGGTTTTTGCGCAACAACAAATCGCGTAACCGCCCCGTTGTTATCTCCAATATCTTTCGCCAAGATTTTAAGTCCGTAATTATCTGCTGCGATTTCGGATGCGATAGCAGCATCATAATTTCCAGCTTCAAGCCCTTTTGCCGCAGCAGCTGTAGAAGACATCTCGATTATTTCGGCCTGCGGATAATTCTTTGCAACATAAGAACGACATTGCGCTTCAGCATGTGGGTGTGTAGCAATCTTTGTAATTGGTTTACCAACATTTTCTGGCAAAACCATTAATGAAAATGAAACTGGAAGCGTTGTTTCTGCAGTGACAACAAGTGGCGAACCAACGGCTAATTCATCTAGCGTTCTTGAAACAACACCTTCGACTGAATTTTCAATAGGTACTAATACTTTTTCGGCTTTGCCATTGCGCACTGCATCCAGAGCGGCTGTGACATTTGCGTATGGGACTAGAAGATCATCTTTACTTGATATTTGACGGAGCGCTGCCTCGGTGAATGTCCCTGCAGGACCAAGGTAGGCAAATGTTGTCATGAGCTAAGAGTAACGGAGGCCGAACCGTGCTCGTTAACGATATTTTTTAAAGAACTCGCTTAATAGCGCAGCACATTCACTTTCCATTACGCCTGAAATAACTTCAGTGCGATGTGGAGCTCTTGGATCGCGCAACACATCCCACACAGAACCAACGGCGCCAGCTTTCTCATCCCATGCACCAAAAACTAGAGTTTTGATTCGTGATTGTGCGATTGCACCGGCGCACATTGCACAAGGTTCTAGTGTTACAACAATTGTGTGATTATCTAATCGCCAGGAATTATTCGCTATTGCAGCCGCGCGAAGTGCAACTATTTCAGCATGAGCACTTGGATCGTTATCAGCTTCACGTCGATTGCTCCCGGTCCCAACTAGTTTTCTGGATTCATTGAATACAAGTGCGCCAACCGGAACATCGCCAGTTGCGAGCGCTGCCTGCGCTATTGCGAGCGCTTGCTGCATTTCATTTTCGTAAGAGTTAGAAATTAACGACAATCTTTATTGACCTTCATAAAGTTCAGCAAATTGATTTCCAAATCCTAATTTGGATGCAATCGCATCTAACTGTTCATCAGGAAATAATTCAGGATCATCGCAAAGCGCTTCAAGTTCCATAGCGCTCATACCTAAATCGGCAAGCAGATCAATATCGCCACCCGGTTGTGAATCATCATCTTCTTCTGGGAAAGGTAGATCAAGAGCTTCAATTAAATCTGTTGCAAGATCTGATTCAAGAGCATAAGTAACATCGCTAATCATCATTTGCATATGTGAGCCAAGCGCTCTTGCGACAATGAAATAATCTTCTTCGATTGCTACGAGTGCAATTGCGCCACCATTTGTGGCTTGTGAATTAAGTTGATCCATAATCGAACCAAGGTCTCGCGCATGTGTAATTTCTGCCACGTTCCAGCGACCATCTTCGTGCCACGCAATAATCCCAAAATCTTCAGCCATTACGCTCACCTCCGATTCGTCGAGTTTGCAGGACTTCATACTGACACTAAAGCGGGCGAGCGACAAGCCCCATTAGCGCGAGTAAGGTATGAGTCGTGAAGATTCATGTAGCGAACCATCCATTGCTTGCACATAAGTTGACCGTACTTCGTGATGAGAAAACTAACTCCCCAACATTTCGGCAATTAACCGAGGAAATCGTTACGTTATTGGCTTACGAAGCTACCCGCGAAGTTCGCACAACTCCGGTGACAGTTAAGACTCCTGTTGCTATGGCAAATGGTGTTGCACTTACCAAACCAAAACCTGTTGTTGTCCCAATCTTGCGCGCTGGTCTGGGAATGCTTGAAGGCATGACACGTCTTATGCCAACTGCCGAAGTTGGTTTTCTAGGAATGATTCGTGATCACGACACTCTTCAACCTTCTACCTACGCAAATCGTCTGCCGGATGATTTAACTGGCCGTCAGTGTTACATCCTTGATCCGATGCTTGCTACGGGTGGCACGCTAATTTCTGCAATCAATTACTTACTTGATCGAGGTGCAACGGATATAACTGCAATCACGATTCTTGCAGCGCCTGAAGGAATTGCACTTCTTGAGAAAGAATTTGCTGGAAAGAATTTGCCAATCACAATTGTCACCGGCGCTCTTGATGAAAAATTAAATGAAAAGGGATATATCGTTCCCGGCCTCGGCGATGCTGGTGACCGACTTTACGGAGTCGTGTAATACATGGCATCAACTAGCCCTGGTTACGGCATAACAATTCGTGTTGAAGGTCCTCCTTCTGCCCAACCTGTTGCTGAAGTTACAACTGCAATTACTGCTGCCGGTGCAGCAATAACCGCATTAGACGTTGTTGAATCATTCTTAGACCACGTTGTTATAGATGTAACTTGTGATGCAATTGATGCAGAGCATGCTGATGCAATTACCGCTTCGATAGCAAGCCATCCAGAACTTGTAGTGCGCAAAGTCAGTGATCGCACTTTCCTATTACACCTTGGTGGAAAGATTGAAATTCAATCTAAGGTTCCTCTGAAAACTCGTGATGATTTATCTCGTGCATATACCCCAGGTGTTGCACGCATTTCACAAGCTATCGCCGCAGATAAATCTGATGCCCGGCGCTTAACTATTAAACGAAATACGGTTGCGGTTGTTACCGATGGTTCGGCTGTTCTGGGTCTTGGAAATATTGGGCCAGAAGCAGCGCTCCCAGTTATGGAAGGAAAAGCAGCGCTCTTCAAGCGTTTTGCTGATGTAGATGCTTGGCCAGTTTGTTTAGATACTCAAGATGTCGATGAGATCGTAAGAACTGTACAAATCATTGCTCCGGTTTATGGCGGAATAAATCTTGAAGATATTTCAGCTCCTCGTTGTTTTGAAATTGAACGAAGACTGCGTGATTTGTTGGATATTCCGGTATTCCATGATGACCAACACGGAACCGCGATTGTTGTTCTTGCGGCGCTTACAAATGCCCTTAAGTTTGTTAAGAAAGATCTTGCAACCGCAAAGATTGTAATGAGTGGTGCTGGTGCAGCCGGTACGGCAATCGCGCGGTTATTGGTAGCAAGCGGCGCTAAACACATAATTGGTTACGACAAAGATGGTCTGGTTTCGGAACATAAAGCTGGCGATGAAGAGATGCGTAATTGGTTTGTTGATAATTGTTCGCCAGGTGACTTCCGAGGAAGTATCTCTGAAGCAATGATTGGCGCCGATATTTTCATCGGAGTAAGCGCCCCTGATGTATTGAAGGAATCAGATATCGCTGCAATGGCTAGCGGATCCATAGTTTTTGCACTTGCAAATCCAGATCCAGAGATTGATCCAACAATTGCACGCAAATACGCTGCGGTGGTTGCAACTGGACGAAGTGATCAGCCAAACCAAATTAATAATGTTCTTGCATTTCCCGGAATCTTTCGCGGTTTGCTAGATGGCCGCATAACAAAGATTACTGATGCAATGCTTGTTGCTGCGGCTGATGCAATCTCATCTTGTGTAAGTGCCGAGCAATTGAATGCAAATTTTATTGTTCCAAGTGTTTTTGATACTCAAGTTGTAACTAAAGTTGCCGAAGCTGTGAAGCAAGCAGGAAAAACTAGCGTTTAAATAATCGGGATTGTCCCCCGGTAATAACACCCAAGTAAGTCAATGCAATGCCTGTAACTAAATACCATGAAACTGTATTTCCATTTGTCGGCGAGAAGATATCAATCAAAAGCGAGCCAATTAAAGTTCCACCCACACTAAATAAAGTAAAGGTCAGAACCCCTAGATGTTGAACAATTGTCGATGTGAAAGCTATATAAATCACGCCAACTGTTCCGCCCGTATAAATCCACCAAGGTCCACTTGGAAGTGGGGCAATGGCATCACCTTTTAAAATCAAGAGCGCAAATAACAAGATCACTAACGTTGTGGTTCCCATAAAGAAATTCAGAAACGAAGTAGTGAAACTGGCCTTTGAATGTTCATTGATCTGGCCATTTAGCGCGCGTTGTACACCTACTAGTGCGCCCGCAAGAGTTGCCAACGCAACAGCGACTATCGAGAAGGAAGCGAGCGAAATGCGATCTAGCACCGAAATGAATACAGCGAAAACCGTAATGAGCGCCGCTGTTACACGTCGCTTCGAGATTAATTTCTTGCCTCCGCCAGTTAAGCCAATTCGATCGACGACAAGTGACATCGCTGTCTGCCCTGCAATTGAAGCAACGGAATAAAGTGCAACACCAATTAGTGGAACAACTTGAGTTTGTAGTGCGACAAAACTTCCACCTAGTACTCCAGCAAATAATCGCCAGCGTGGAATTGCCCGAACATTAACTGCCTCACGCAGATTGCGCATTCCTTGTTTTATTGAGTTATTAAATGGTGCGATTAGCGAAATAACTATTAGGCCTGATCCAAATGAAACTAGGGCCGCTTCTGTGCTGTTTCCAAGTAGATGTGAAAGTTCGCCATTTGCACGTGATTGCAAAGCAATCATCACACCAGAGATTGCAGCAAGCGCTTCTAGGCGGGCAACATGTTGGTGTGAACTGTTAATTTTCTAGCTCCTCTAATTTCGAAATTGCTTGAAGCCATAACTCTTCGGCTTCAGATTTCAAAGTGGCACGTTGCGCTAATTCTTCCATGTTTTTTGCGAGCTTCTCATGATCAAAGGCTAAATCTTCTTGCGCGCTCTCTAATTCGGTAATCTCTAAATCAAGTTTAGAAATTGCTCGCTCATGCTTGGCTATCTCTTTCTTTACCTCACGGATTTCGACAATGTTAGAGCTCTTGCTCTTTGCTGCAGGTGTGCCGTTGGAAATCTGACTCTGAGCCCGCAGCTTCAAATACTCTTCAATTCCACCGGGCAAATCGCGCAATTTATTATCACCAAGCAAGCCAACAAAGCGATCGCAAACTCTCTCAAGAAAATATCTGTCGTGTGAAATAACCAATAACGTTCCACCAAATGAATCAAGCAAATCTTCAAGGGCGGTTAATGTTTCAACGTCAAAATCATTTGTTGGTTCATCAAGTAATAAAACATTTGGGCTATCCATCAATAGCCGGGTGAGTTGCAAGCGTCGACGCTCGCCACCTGATAGATCGCCAACCGGTGTCCATTGTGAATCAGTGTTAAAACCAAGTCGCTCACACAATTGACTAGCAGAAAGTTCTTTGCCATTACCTAGTTGAACTTGATTTGCCACTTTTTCAACAGCTTCCAACACTCGCCAAGTTGGATCTAATTCTTCTAAGTGTTGCGATAGGAAGGCTGGTTTAACCGTAACGCCAGTAGTTATTTTTCCCGCGGTTGGTGCGATCTGATTTAGCAGCGCTCTGATTAAAGTTGTTTTACCAGCGCCATTTACCCCAACAATCCCGATGCGATCACCCGGACCGACATTCCAATACAAGTCATCCAGGATCAATTTGTCGCCAGCTTTAATTGTTGCTTGGTGAATTTCAAAGACAGTATTGCCTAATCTATTTGCTGCAAAATTTAGTAGTTCGGTTTCATTTCGTGGAGGTGGCTCATTTGCAATCAAGGTGTTTGCCGCTTCAATTCGAAATTTTGGCTTTGCAGTTCGAGCAGGAGCGCCACGTCGCAACCACGCAAGTTCTTTTCGAATCAACATATTTCGTTTGCCATCTTCAACTGTTACTTGCCGAGCGCGTTCGGCCTTTGAAAGAACATATGCGGAATATCCACCCTCATATGCCAAAACTTTTCCATCTACAACTTCCCAAATCTGTTCGGATACTTCATCCAAGAACCAGCGATCGTGCGTAATTACTACAACAGCTAATTTGGTATTTCGCTTTATATAATTTGCTAGCCAAGCAACACCCTCAACATCAAGATGGTTTGTTGGTTCATCCAAAAGGACTAAATCAAAATCTGCAATTAATAATTTCGCCAAGTTAACGCGTCTGCGTTCGCCACCAGAGAGATATGAAATTTTGCGATCCAATAACTCTTCAGTAAATCCACCAAAGAGTCCGGTTAATACTTCGCGTACTTTTGCATCGCCGGCCCATTCATGGCTTTTTAAATCTCCAAGAACTACATCACGTACAAGCGAGTCTTCATCAACACCATCAGTCTGGCTCAAGATTCCAATATTTACTGAACCGGCTTTAGAAATGCGCCCAGCATCAGGTGGTTCAATTCCAGCCATAACTTTTAAGAGAGTGCTCTTACCGCCACCATTTCGACCAACCACGCCAATTCTTTCGGCTTCATTTACGCCGAGCGATACGTTCTCTAATAAAGCGCGGATATCAAAGGCCTTCGATACTGATTCGAGGTTCAATAAATTTCGGCCGGCCATTGCCCAAGAGTATTTGACGATTGCTAGAGTAGGTAAATGAAGGTTACAGATAGAGAATTTGCGCTGGAATTAGATGCGAATGATCCACTAGGTAAATATCGCTCCGAATTCTTTATTGGCGATGCCAATGTTTGCTATCTAGATGGCAATTCGCTTGGCCGCCTTCCTCACAAAACAATCAAGGTTATTAACGATTACTTGATTAATGATTGGGGTAGCAAAGTTGTCGAGGGTTGGAATGATTGGATTGAAGAGCCATTCACAACTGGAGATTTAATTGGAAGCGCAACGCTAGGCGCTGCCCCAGGACAAGTTTTAGCTACAGATACAACTTCAATTAATTTTTATCAATTAGCAGGCGCCGCACTTGCCGCACGCCCAGGTCGAAAAACAATAATCATTGATGAGGCGAATTTTCCGACTGATAGATATATCTTGCAAGGATATGCCAAAGAACGTGGTTTAAACTTAATAACAATTAACAATGAAGATCCCGCAATTTCAACTCATGAACGTATCACTCCTGAAATTCTTGAAAAATACTTAAGTGATGATGTTGCCTTCGTTTCATTTGAAGTTATTCAATATCGCTCGGGAGCAAGAAATGATGTAAAGGCGATTACAGATATGGCGCGAAAATATGGCGCATTAACAATCTGGGATTGCAGTCACGCGGTTGGCGCGCTTGATTTACAGTTCGATAGAGATGGCATTGATTTAGCAGTTGGTTGCACCTATAAATTTGGAAGTTCTGGTCCTGGTTCTCCTGCCTGGATGTATGTTGCCAAGCGCGTGCAAAGCGAACTTCAAGTTCCGATACAAGGCTGGCATGCCCAAGAGAATCAATTCGAAATGGGTTCTACATTTAAAAAGGCTTCAGGACTTGCTGGTTTTCAGATTGCAACGCCATCAATTATTGCATTGCGTTCGGTTCAAACTTCATTCGGAATTATTGAAGAAGCCGGCATAAGAAATATAGAAGAAAAATGTGCCAAAGGAACTCAGATGATGATTGACCTCTATGACGCTTGGTTGGCACCACTTGGATTTACATTAAACACTCCCCGAAACGCTAAAGAACGCGGCGGACATGTCTCTCTGGTTCACCCAGATGCCAAACGAATTGCTTTTGCACTTCGCGCCTTTGCTGATGTAATTCCAGATTATCGCGCACCTAATTCAGTTCGGCTGGCGATATCTCCTCTTCAAAATTCATATGTAGAAATTTGGGATGGCTTTCAACGTCTTCGTGATTTAGTTTCTACAAGACAATATGAGAAAGTCGAAAATACAAATTCAAAAGTAACTTGATTTACTTAGTTATTTGATCAAGCCAATTCTGTAATAGTTTGTGGCCATGTTCGGTCAAAATAGATTCTGGATGGAACTGCACGCCCTCGATTGGCAATGTTTTGTGGCGTACGCCCATGATTACACCAGATTCTGATCTTGCAGTAACTTCCAATACTTCTGGGAAACCCGCTTCTTCTATTGCTAGTGAGTGATACCTAATGGCCACATAATCTTGTGGAATATCCTGGAAAATTCCAGTTTCTGTATGGTGAATATGCGAAATTTTTCCGTGCAAGAGTTCTGGCGCCCGATCTACGGTTCCGCCAAATATTTCACCAATCGCTTGATGTCCTAAACAGATTCCAAGTAACGGCTTTGAATTTTCGGTTGCAAATTTAATTGCATCTAAAGTTCCAGCGGCTTCACTTGGGTGTCCTGGGCCAGGAGAAATTAATATTCCATCGTAATCTGAGTAATTAACGGCATTTAGTTCATCATTTCGAACCACCGTAGTAGTTGCGCCTAACTGATTTAAATAATTTACTAAGTTATAGACAAATGAATCAAAGTTATCTACGACAAGAATGTGTGGGGCACTCATTAATTTGCTCCGACGCCTTGCGTGTATGTTCCCCATTCATTCAATAATTTGAGAGCTTTTCCGGAATCAATTGCATCAGCAGCGCTTTGAATTCCGAATTTAATTTGCTCGTAAATATCTTTCTGATGTTCGCCTCTAAATGCTGCAATTGTCAGACCTGAATTAAGCAAAAGCGCATCTCGGATAGGACCAGTTTTGCCCGCTAGATAATCACGAATAATCACAGCGTTCTCTGCTGGTAATCCACCGCGAAGAGTGTCAATTGAAGCTCTTTCGAATCCAAAATCTTCGGGTGATATTTCAAAATCTCTCGCCTTGCCATCAAAGATTTCGCGAACTTTAGTTGTCGTGACAATTGTAATTTCATCCATGCCATCGTTTCCACGCACTACAAAACCATCTGCTCCTCGATTGCGCATTACTTCACTCATTAAATCAAAACGGTTCAATGGTGCAATTCCCAGTGCAATGGCCTTTGGCTTACTTGGATTTGATAGCGGTCCTAAAACATTAAATACGGTTGGCTTTGCAATCGCTCTTCGTGCTGGCGCGGCATATCGCAAAGAACTGTGATATTTGGTCGCCTTCATAAATGCGATTCCGAATTTTGCGACCGAAGCTTCATTTGCAGCGCCATCTAGATCTGTATTAATCCCAAGTTCGAGTAGAACATCTGCAGAGCCTGATTTAGAAGTTGCGGCAACTGATCCATGTTTTGCAACGATGCATCCAGCCGAGGCCGCAACGATTGCTGATGTTGTCGAGATATTTATTGTATGAAATCCATCGCCACCAGTACCAACTGGATCTACTGCACGTTGTGAAATATTTATTGGAAGCGCATACCGATACATAATATTTATAAAGAATTCAATCTCTTCTGGCGTCTCACCTTTAGTGCTTAATGCAGTAATCCAACTGGCAATTTCTTCGTCGCTTAACTTGCCTTGCAGGATTTCGCTCATTATCCATTCTGCAGTTTCTGCAGTGTGGTCTCGGCCAACGTTCAAATCTTTAATTAGAGAACTAATGCTGATAGACATATTCCTCCAATTAATTGGCCGCGAGCAAGAATAGGTGCCAGTGTAGACTGTCCGAATGTCAGCCCGCCAAACCATTATTTATCGCACAAATAGGGCTCGCTGATGTCGCTTTTTGATCAGGTAATGCCGCTCTCAGAATTTCGAGAGCATGCTAAAAACAACAACATTATTCCGCTTCATGTAAAAGTCTTTGCCAACTCAGAAACTCCTTTAACAATTTATAAAAAGCTTGCGATGGGCAAAGAGGGAACTTTTCTTCTTGAATCTGCCGAGAATGATGGCAAGTGGTCGCGCTATTCATTTATCGGCCTTCCCGCAGTTGCAACCTTACGAGAAGAAAATGGCATCGGTGTTTGGTCTGGCAATGTTCCAAATGGCGCACCGGTTGGCGAAAAGCATTTGGATGCAATTCGCAAAACTTCTACTCAGCTGCGTTCGCCCCGAATAGAAGGCCTTCCGCCACTCACAAGTGGTTTGGTTGGATACCTTGGTTATGACGCGGTTCGAATTCTTGAGCGCATTGAAAGCATCGCAACAGATGATCTTAAAATGCCGATGTATGAATTCTTGTTGTGCAGCGATATTGCAGTCTTTGATCATATAAATAATTCACTAATTCTGATTGCGAATGCAATAAATTGGGATGGTTCTGATAATCGAATCGAAGAGAGTTATAACGAAACTCTTGATCGCTTGAAATCTATTGTTAAATTATTAGAGAAGCCAGTAGAACTAGATATCCATTATCTTGAAGCGCTTCCTGACCTTCCGGTAATTAGACGCACTGAACGCGAAAGCTTCCTCACTTCGGTAAATGAAATTAAAGAAGAAATTTTTGCAGGTAATGCCTTTCAGGTTGTCTTATCCCAAAGGTTTGAAATCGAAAGTTCGGTTGATCCATTTTTAATTTATCAAGCACTTCGCTCGACAAATCCCAGCCCATATATGTACTTCATGAAGCTTGGTTCGGGCGCAACAATTGTGGGTTCGAGCCCTGAAGCAATGATCAAGATTGATGATCGCGATGCAATGGTTCATCCAATCGCCGGAACAAGACATAGATCTTCTAACCCAGAGGTTGATGCACAGCTTGAAACAGAGCTTTTTGAAGACCCCAAGGAGCGTGCCGAGCATGTAATGCTTGTTGATCTCGGGCGTAATGATTTGGCCCGCGTAAGTGAAAGTGGTTCGGTAGAAGTAATTGAGTTAATGAAAATTGAAAAATACTCACATGTGATGCATATGGTTTCAACGGTTACAAGTAAATTGAAGAAGGATATAACTTCACTAGATGCGCTATTAAGCGTATTTCCAGCCGGAACTCTTTCAGGTGCACCAAAGCCAAGTGCAATGGGGATTATTGAGAAGCACGAAGCATCCAGACGCGGACTTTATGGTGGTGTGATTGCGTATATGGATTTTCATGGCAACCTGGATTCTTGCATCGCAATTAGAACAGCTTTAATTAAAGACGGGCGTGCATATGTACAAGCCGGTGCCGGAATTGTTGCTGATTCTGTTCCAGAACTAGAAGAAGCAGAAACTGTTAATAAAGCCGCAGCGGTTATTCGCGCAATTAATTTGGCACACCAGATGCGGGATATTTGATGAGCGTTTTAGATGAAATCATAAAAGGTGTTCGCGTAGATCTTGAATCACGTAAATCATTAGTTCCAAATCTTGAATCTGCGATTGCGAATACGCCAAAACCAATTGATGCTCTAACAAGATTTGTTCCGGGACCTCTTCATGTAATTGCTGAAGTTAAACGTGCATCACCAAGTAAAGGTGACTTGGCACAAATTGCAGATCCAGTGGCGCTAGCTAAAAGTTATGCCGATGGTGGCGCAACTGCAATTAGCGTTTTAACCGAGCAACGGAGATTTAAAGGTTCGCTTGCTGATTTCAAGGCAGTTCGAGCGGCTGTCGATACACCAATGCTGCAAAAAGATTTTGTGGTTGATCGTTATCAAATTGCTGAAGGCTTCATAAATGGTGGAAATCTTTTCTTATTAATAGTTGCCGCATTAGATGATGTACAGCTTCACGATTTCTTTGAATATGGCGAAAGCCTTGGGCTTCGCGCACTCGTCGAGGTTCATAATCAAGATGAGTTAGACCGCGCTAAGGCTTTAAAACCAAGTTTTATCGGCGTAAATTCTCGTAATTTGAAGGATCTCTCCGTTGATTTTCGAGTATTCGAAAAGTTGATTCCTCAAATAGACTCCTCCACTGTTGCAGTTGCTGAATCGGGAATTTCCAGCAGAACTGAAACTAAGCGATTAGAAGAGCTGGGAGCAAAGGCGATTTTGGTTGGCGAAACTTTGGTTAAGTCACAAAATCCCATTGAAATGATCCGAGAATTGAAGGGAATATAAATGCCAATCGATGCAAAGATTGCTGGCAAGTTTGGCCAATTTGGTGGTCGTTTCGTTCCTGAAGCCCTTATAAGTGCGCTTGATGAATTAGAACGCACGCATACCGAAGCAATGGCCGACCCTGTTTTTCTCGCCGAACTTGCGCATTTGAATGCAACTTACGTTGGTCGCCCAAGCATAATTACTGAAGCTAAGAATTTTTCAAAGCACTGTGGCGGTGCCCAAATATTATTGAAGCGCGAAGATTTAAATCACACTGGCTCACATAAAATTAATAATGTTATTGGACAAGCTCTTCTAACAAAGCGGATGGGCAAGAAGCGTTTAATTGCGGAAACAGGCGCGGGTCAACATGGTGTTGCTACGGCTACGGCCGCTGCACTAATGGGTTTTGAATGTGTTGTTTATATGGGCGAGGAAGATGTTCGTCGACAAGCGTTAAACGTTGCAAGAATGAAATTGTTGGGCGCAGAAGTTATTCCAGTTACATCTGGTTCGCGCACTCTGAAGGATGCAATCAACGAAGCAATGCGTGATTGGGTAACTAATGTTGCTGATACCCACTATTTATTAGGAACTGTCGCTGGCCCACATCCATTCCCAACTATTGTGCGCGATTTTCACTCTGTAATTGGAAACGAAGCACGTGAACAAGTTCTTGCATTAAACGGAAAACTTCCGGATGCTGTACTTGCATGTATCGGTGGCGGATCAAATGCGATGGGAATTTTCAATAGATTTATTAGCGATCCGCAAGTGCGATTGATTGGTCTTGAAGCAGGTGGTGACGGAATTGAAACCGGACGTCACGCATCAACAATTACAGGTGGAACTATTGGAGTTCTACACGGAACTCGTACCTTTGTGTTGCAAGATGAGAATGGCCAAACCATTGAATCTCACTCTATTTCCGCCGGACTCGACTACCCAGGAGTCGGGCCAGAACATGCATATTTACACGAGATTGGCCGCGCTGAATATCGGTCAGTTACAGATGCGCAGGCAATGGAAGCATTTGCACTGCTATCGCGCGAAGAAGGAATCATTCCTGCAATTGAAACTGCACATGCACTTTATGGCGCTATGGTTCTTGGAAAAGAACTTGGCCCAGATGCAACACTCTTAATTAATCTCTCGGGCCGCGGCGATAAAGATGTTGAAACAGCTGCAACTTGGTTTGGTATCAGCATTTAATGAGCAAACTTGTTGAACTTTTTGCTAAGTGCAAAAGCGAGAATCGTGCAGCGTTAATTGGTTATTTGCCTGCAGGTTTCCCAAATCAAAGCGCTTCAATAGAGATTATTAAGGCCATGATTTCAGGTGGCGTGGATGCAGTTGAAATCGGATTTCCATACAGCGATCCAGTCATGGATGGTCCAGTTATTCAAGAAGCGGCCGAGCTTGCAAGACAAAATGGAATTACTATGCCAAAGACTTTAGAGATTGTTAAAGAGATTTCTGCTACCGGCGTACCAACTCTTTTAATGACCTACTGGAATCCAATTGAGCGATATGGAATCGAAAAATTCGCCAAAGACTTTTCGGCCAATGGCATGGAAGGTGTTATTACGCCTGACTTAACTTTGGAAGAAGCCCTTCCTTGGCTTACTGCCGCAAAAACAAATTCGATACATCCTATTTTTGTAGTTGCTCCAAGTACTGGAGATGAACGCCTGAAAGATGTGACAGCTAATTGCAACGGTTTTATTTATGCAGCAAGTTCTATGGGAGTTACTGGAACCCAAACAAATGTTGCAAATACTGCAAGTATTCTGGTTGAAAGAATTCGTAAGATTTCAGATACTCCAGTTGCTGTTGGTCTTGGAGTTTCAAATAGAACTCAAGCAAGTGAAGTTGCTAGGTTTTCAGATGGCGTAATTGTTGGATCTGCATTTGTAAAAGCAGTTCTGCAGAACCCAGATAGCCCTGCAGAAGCTGTTCGCAAAGTTGCACAAGAACTCGCTCTTGGAGTTCGTGAGCGTTAGTTAGATACTGCTGATCCTAAAGTGACTGTGTAGGACTTACTTCCACCACTTGGAAGAGTGGCCACGACCGTAACTTTGTCACCTGGTGCATGTGAGCGAATTCTTACAATTGCAGATACGTAATCAGTGATTCGTGCACCATCAATAGAGGTAATGATTGCACCGGCCGGAATTCCGGCTTTTTGAGCACCATCATTTGGAGTCAAGCTGGCAATCTTCGCACCTTTGCCTGGAGTAAAAGTTTGATCGAAGAAGACGCCAAGTACCGGTCTTGTTGCCTTACCAGTTGCAATAATTTCATTCATTACTCGCAGCGCTTGATTCATTGGAATTGCAAAACCTAAACCAATTGAACCACTCTGGCCTGATGTTGAACCAAGTGTCGCAGTTGCAGCGTTGATACCAACCATTCGACCAAGCGAATCAGTTAGTGGGCCGCCAGAATTTCCTGGATTAATTGCAGCATCAGTTTGAATTGCATCTACATACGATTCAGTGTTTGCAGTTCCACCACTTGTTACAACCGCGCGATTGAGTGAAGAAACTATTCCACTTGTAACCGTGTGATCTAAGCCAAGAGGTGAACCAAATGCAATTACTTGATCGCCAATTTTTAGAGTCGAAGAATCTCCAAGTTCAATTATTGGTTGATTACCTTTATTAATCTTGAGTACTGCAAGATCATAATTTGGTTCGCGACCAACAATCGTTGCGGGAACTGAATCACCATTATCCAGTTCTACGGTAATAGTTCCGGTATTACCCACTGCGCTTTCGATAACGTGATTATTAGTAACAACATAGCTATAAGTTGTGGTGCTCTTAAAGATTGAACCTGATCCGGTTCCACCGCCATTAGCCGATGTGACATTTATAGTCACAACACTTGGAGATACCTTATTAACAATCGTATTTAAACTAGCGGTTGCCGAAGGTGGAGCGCCAAGAGTTACTCCAGTTCTATTGGATGGACAGGAATTATT
This sequence comes from Actinomycetota bacterium, assembly GCA_947480375.1. Lineage (GTDB taxonomy): Bacteria > Actinomycetota > Actinomycetes > Nanopelagicales > Nanopelagicaceae > AAA044-D11. The sequence goes on along the minus strand of CANKCX010000003.1, from coordinate 1,726 downwards.
CACTGCCGCATAAATCACTTGAGTTTTCTTATCAACACAAGCATTTACAACTGATGTGTTAAATACCCCCGCTGCTGTGGCTACGCCACCTACAGCAGTAATGCCAAGAAGAAACCCGGCTAGGACTTTGGAGGTTGTTCGGCTCATAAAATTTCTCATGGCCTTACTTTAGTAAGAATTCCCTGAATAAATTTTTGGGGATAGGTTAAAAATATCTGAGAGTTATTGGCTATTTCGATCTTCGGTTATCTGCATATTTCGCATATCGGGGATCGCCAACATGCCTAAAATAAAGATTGCGCTAAAAATTGCTAGTGCATATAAGGCATTTGAAAGGCCAATGGCTACTGAAAGCGGGCCTGAAATCGCAAGTCCGACTGGGCGCAGAAGCATCGTTCCCATCGCATCAAATGCTGAAACTCGGGAGAGCGCATCACGTGGAACTTCTCGCGCCATTGCAGTTGACCAAATAGTTGTCCAAAGATCAATTGTCATTCCCCAAAGCAACGCGCAAAAGGCAATAAACCAGATTGATTGCGGTTTAGCCATCGACCACATGTAGAGCGAGATTGAGAAGCTGATCAACAGTAGAAAACGTAATGGGTATTTCAATTTAATCTTGATCCCAATTATTGATCCAAGTATCAAACCAATGCCTTCAAACGTTAGAACTAGTGACCAAGATTTTGCACCATTGAATTCTTTCAAAGCGATTAGTGGTCCAAGAACATTTTCACCAGCAGCCCAAGCAAGAATTATGAATGAAAATCCGAATACTCCTATAACAATCCAGCGGTAGGAGATAAATATTTTCCAACCATGAATCAAATCGTCAAACATAGAATTTTCGGTTTGCGCACTTCTCGGAGAAACGTGCCTGAAACTAAATAATAATGATCCGCCAATTACAAACGTTGCGGCATCGATTGCGAGTGCCCAAGTACTTCCCCAGCCAGCAACAATGATTCCGCCAACTGCCGCGCCTAGAATAATCGCGCCGTTTGAGAAAAAGTTATTTACCGAGTTAGTTTTTTGCAAGTGTTCATCAGGAACAAGAGCAGGTAAAACACCAGACATTGCTGGCCAAAAAATTCCCCACATTAATCCGAAGTTCATATTTACAATCAATAAGACTGCAATTGGTACGTTTCCTGTTGCAAAATAGGCCACTTGAACAAAGAGTCCCGCTGCTCCTACCAGGTCAGCAAAAGCGACCGCTCTGATTCGACCAAATTTATCGGCAAGAACTCCACCAAATGGGCTCATTATTAACATTGCAACAGTAGTTGCACCTAAAACTAAACCGAGAAGATTTGCATCGCCATTTGGTAAATGCAATATTCCAAATGCAAGTGCAATTGGTGACATGCCATTTCCAAAATTGCTAATAAAGCGGGCAAAATAAAAGCGCTTTATATAGCGATAGCCAAAAAGTTCGGTATAACTCACTTGCTCATGATACTTGTACTTGTGGAAAAGTTATTTGTTCGCCATTTGAAAATCGAGCACTTGGTGCTCCGCTCAAAATATGAACGCTACCTTCACCATAAACTTTCCAGGTATTTTCTACAAGATTTGTAGTTTCATCTAAACCGGTCACTAATGCCGTATCTTCATCGATACCAATAATTATTGTTCCTTCTGGGGCTTTCATTACTATTTTCGCAGCGCTGTCGGGGATCCAACCAAAGAATTTGTTGTAGTGCGGAATAGGTCGCAATTTAGG
>CANKCX010000002.1 GCA_947480375.1 Actinomycetota bacterium | reverse complement strand
TTCAGCAATTCGGATACCAGTTCCAGAGAGAAGATCATCTGGAAGTGAGTAGCCAAGGAAGCCCTCAACAATTCCGAGAGTCACAAGTCCAACGCCGATTAACCAGTTTGCTTCGCGTGGCTTGCGGAAAGCACCAGTGAAGAAGACGCGCATTAAGTGCGCAATCATTCCCGCCATAAAAATAAGAGCAGCCCAGTGGTGGATCTGACGCATCAAGAGACCGCCGCGTACATCGAATGAGATGTGCAGCGCAGAGGCATATGAAGCCGACATCTTAATATCTTTAAGCGGTTCGTAACTTCCTTCATAAATAACTTCACGTTGAGATGGATCGAACCAGAAAGTCAAGAAGGTGCCTGAAAGCAGCAGAATAATAAAAGAGTAGAGAACGATTTCACCAAGCATGAAGGACCAGTGGTCCGGGAAGACTTTGGTTAGGTTCTTGCGCAACCACTTAGCTGCACCAGTGCGATCATCTACATAACTAGCGACGTTGCCGCCAATGCGTTCTGCTTTTTTCATGATGAGCGCTCCCAATAGCTAGGTCCGACTGATTCAGTGAACGGTTGTTGTGCAACTAAATATCCGTCAGCGTCAACTGTTATTGCAAGTTGCGGCAAAGGACGTGCTGCAGGTCCAAAGATAACTTTTGCAGCTCTTGTTACATCGAATGTTGATTGATGACAAGGGCAAAGCAGGTGCTTAGTCTGTTGTTCGTAAAGTGCAACAGCGCAACCCATGTGCGAACAAATCTTTGAAAATGCAATGATTCCATCGTGAGTCCAAGAAAGGCGCTCGGCATCTAATTGAAATTCGGTTGGGCGAAGGCGAATAAGCAGGACCGCATCCTTGCCGATATCAGAAAGCGTACGTTCCTGACCTTCGGCTAATTCGGGAAGAACTTGGGCAACCGCGCCAACTTCTAAATCTTCTGGCCGGATTGGTCGATCACCTGGATCTGTAACAAGGCGAGTTCCAGTTTTCCAAGAAGTCTTTTCAAGATCTTTCTTAGGAAGCGGGCCTAAATCGCGCAACATAACTAGGGGAGTTAGTGCAGAAATTCCAAGTGCAAGTCCAAGAGTTCGCTTGATTAAAGAACGTCGACCTAGTCCAGCGGCGCCGGCTTGAGCTTTAACGGTTGCAACAAAATCGGCGCGATCCTCATCTGGTGACCGAAACTCATGACGTTGCGCAATGACTTCAGTATCCGGCATCAAAGTTTTTGCCCAATGTACTAAGCCAAGTCCAATAAATAGAAGTGCGAAGGCCATTCCGATTCCAAGAAGTAATTGATGTGCGTTGGTATCACCCATGACTGGAAGAAAGAAATAGACATCATCTGGAATAAAGATATATGCGTAGATAGCAACAACTGTAAAAATTGCTGAAAGTACGAAGAGAATTGCTACTTGACGTTCAGCGCGATCGGCAGCCTTTGGATCTACATCGCTCTTACGATGAACATGTTCAGGTAAACCTGGGTCTTGAAATTTCTGAATTTCATTTGACATATTTTTTACCTTATCTCGCCTTCACGGTTAGCCATACAGCGATACCAATTAACAATCCAAGTCCTAGCGTCCAAACCAAGAGACCTTCAGTTACCGGGCCAACTCGACCAAGTGAGGCGCCTCCTAGGTTTGGTTCGTTCTCTGCAGCCTTTATCCACTTGATAATTGAAAGTTTTTCTTCTGGAGTAATTGTCTTATCGCTAAAAACTGGCATTGATTGTGGACCTGTAATCATTGCTTCATAAATATGTTTTGCATCTACGCCCATAAGAGTCGGCGCATATTTACCTTGCGAAAGTGCACCACCTTGTCCCGCAAAGTTGTGGCACATCGCGCAGTTTGTGCGGAATAGTTCGCCACCTTCTGCAGTATTTCCATCGCGCTCATAAGTTAGTTGGGCTTCATTAATTGCATCTGGTCCAGGTGCAAGTGATGCAACATAAGCTGCAAGAGCAGCGGTTTGTTCCGCGTTATAAATTGGCTTTTTGCGCATTGCTTGTTGGCTCATATCAGCCATTGGCATACGACCTGTGGCAACCTGGAAGTCAACAGAAGCAGCTCCAACACCGATAAGTGAAGGTGCAATTCCAGCGCCTTCCGCATTAAGGCCGTGGCATGAAGAACATCCTTGAGCGAAGATTCGCTTACCCTCTTCAATTAAAGTTGATTGCGCGGTTGTTTCCATGCGAGTTGTACTTGGCAATGCGCTTGCAACTTGAAAGGTTGCGCCTAGTGAAATAAGAGCCACAACTAGAAGCGCCGGACCAGCAAATTTATGACGGCGATAGCGTGAGATCTTCTTGATTGCTGAATTCATGTTTACCTTTTTCAATTAGTTGACCTGTCGATTTCTAGCGCTTATTTAATTAAGTAGATTGCCGAGAAGAGGGCTATCCACACAATGTCTACGAAGTGCCAGTAGTACGAAACGACAATTGCTGTCTGCGCTTGTTTGTGACCAAACTTCTGTGCTCGAAAAACTCGAATCATCACAATTAGAAATGCAATCAAGCCGCCTGTCACATGCATTCCATGGAAGCCGGTTGTCATATAGAAAACTGAGCCATACGCGTTAGACGAGAGAGTTAAACTCTCGCGCACCAAGCTGGCATACTCATAAACTTGGCCGCCGATGAAAAAGGCGCCCATTAGAAATGTAAGCGCGAACCATTCACGCATTCCCCATTTACTAAATTGCCAGATAGAACCAAGTCGCTTTGCCTGAAAGCGTTCTGCTGCGAAAACACCGAACTGGCAAGTGACGGAAGACAAAACTAAAACGGTCGTATTGGAAGCTGCGAAGGGAATATTTAACATTCCAGTTGATTCAAGCCAGATTTCTGGGCCTTGCACTGCGCGCGTTGTGAAATACATTGCGAAGAGTGCTGCGAAGAACATCAACTCACTTGATAACCAAACAATCGTTCCAACTGCAACAATATTTGGGCGGTTTACCTTTTGAGGTGCACGCGATTGCAGGTCCGAAGTTGATGTTGTCATGGGGCGATTATTCACGATTCTGAGCGGAAATGAGATATTTCGACCCGGGGATAGCGCCCCCTTTGGGTGAAACTCATCACGACAAAATGGCCCGCTTTTTCGGCGAGAAACGGGCAAAGTGCGATTCCTACAACCTCTTGGTGGTTAGACTTCTGTCCATGGCCCACGATGCAAAACTAATAATCGCCCTATATTCTGATGACTCATCTGTTAGATCTTCGGTTATTACAGCCCTTGGCCGCCGAGTTTCGGCAGATCTCCCAGAACATACGATTATTGAATTTGCCACAGGTCCTGCTCTTCGTCTGGCTCTGGATTCAAAGCAGCACTTTGATCTCTTTATCCTCGATGGCGAAGCGGTCCCAGAGGGCGGTTTAGGACTAGCTCGCCAATTGAAAGATGAAGTATTTAACTGCCCACCAGTCCTAGCTATAACTGGCCGGATTCAAGATAACTGGCTGGCTTCGTGGTCGAAAGCAGATGATGTTGTTGTGCATCCAATTGACCCATTTACCTTGGCTTCAAAGGTTGCCGGGCTCTTGCAGACGAAAACAGTGGCTACAGCTTAAGTTTCTTCTCGGGCAAACGTTTCATAAATTGCAATAAATCTTGGCCGGTAAATACTTCATATCCAGCCAATCTTTCTATTAAACGATGAAGAACTTCGACCGTGGTTTTCACATCATCCAGGGCTCGGTGATTAGGCAAAGTCTCGGTTTGGAAGAATTCTGAAAGTGTAGAAAGTTTGTAATTCAAAATCTCACTTCGCTCTACAACTAATCGCGCCAATCTGACAGTGTCTATAACTTCATACTTAGGCCATGCGATATCGAGAGTGCGCGCGGCAGCTTTTAGAAAGCCAAGATCGAAAGGCGCATTGTGGGCGACTAGATGAACGTCATCATGTCGTTGTAAAAATTCGATAAATTCTGGAAATACAGAATCGATTAGTGGGGCCGAGTAGAGCATTTCATCGGTTATCCCGGTAAGCGCTGTGATGTATTCCGGTAGGGGAACTTTTGGATTTACAAAGGATGAAAATTCTTCTAGGACTTCGCCGCCACGAACTGCGAGGGCACCAATCTCGGTGATCGCGCATCCTTGAGTAGGGGAAGCGCCGGTTGTCTCTAAATCCAGAACAATAAAAGTAATATCTTTTAGTTGAATTCCGATGTCAGAGAAGCCAGGCTGCCAATTATCACTGGGTGGGCCGAAATTCGATCTTGCGTTCTTTCCTGGCTGCGGTTCCGGCTGTGACATTCCTCAAGGCTAAAGCACGGGTGTGACATATTTACTATAAACGAGCCTAAAAAGTGCGAAACTTTAGAGTTTGGGTCGAGAGTTTGTTACTTCGCCATGGCGCTTTGAAACTTGATTGAAATATTGACGACGATAGGGTTACCGACACATCAATCCCTTATTAAAGGGCTATATCAGGAGGCGCTTTGAAAAAGTCATTAAAGCTAATGGCGGTTGTCGCATCTCTAACACTTATTACAGGTGTTGCAGTTGCTCCCGCATCACAAGCAGCAAAAATTAAGCTTTGTCTTGCACTAGATACTGGTGGCGTAGACGACCGTTCATTCAACCAAGGTGCATGGGCAGGTGCTCAAGCATCAACAGTTTCAAATGCTGAATATCTTCCAGCTTCATCATCTGCTGACTTTGCACCAAACATCAAGAAGTTTGTTGACAAGGGTTGCGAATTAATCGTTGGTGTTGGTTTCGCGATTTCTGCTGAAATTGTTAAGTCTGCTAAGGCAAACCCAAAGATTAAGTACGCAGTTGTCGATGACGCTGGTCAAGATTGCGATGCAAACTGGAACTGTTCTGCAGTACCAAACGTTAAGGGATTAACATTCCAAACTGACGAAGCAGCTTTCATGGCTGGTTATCTATCAGCTGGAATGTCAAAGACTGGCAAGGTTGCTACATACGGTGGCGCGCCATACCCAACAGTTACAATTTTCATGGATGGCTTTGCTCGCGGTGTTGCTTATTACAACAAGCAAAAGGGTAAGTCAGTAAAGGTACTTGGATGGGATCCAGCAAATCCAAAGGCCGGAACATTCGTTGGTAACTTCTCAGACCAGAATAAGGCGCTAACAATTTCAAAGGGCTTCGAACAACAAGGTGCGGACATCATCCTTCCTGTTGGCGGAAACCTTGGAGCTCCTTACGCTGCAGCTTCTGAAAAGAGCAAGAAGTCACTGACAATCTGGGTTGACTCAGACGGTTATGGCCTTCTAACAGCAGGTAAGTCAATTCTTCTAACTACAGTTGTTAAGGAAATTGGCGCTTCAATTAAGTCAGTTGCAGCAGATGTTGCAGCTAAGAAGTACAGTGGAAAGTCATATGTTGGAACACTTGCAAATAAGGGTGTTTCTCTAGCTCCTTACCACGACCTAAATTCAAAGGTACCTGCAAAGCTTAAGAGTGAAATCCTTAAGATCAAGAACGACATCATTGCAGGAACACTTAAGGTTAATTAATTAGTAATTAACTAAAAATAATTCAGGGGGTCCGAGCAATCGGGCCTCCTGTTTTTTTGCTCCTAAATCGCTAGGATTCCAATGTGTCACTAGAGCTTCGCGGGATAACCAAGACCTTCGGTTCATTTACCGCCAATGATTCAATTAATTTGCGCGTCGAAACTGGGCAGATTCATGCCATTCTTGGCGAAAATGGTGCCGGCAAATCAACGCTTATGAACATTGTTTACGGATTATTAAAAGCGGATTCTGGCGAAATTTTAGTTGATGAAAAAATAATGAATATCTCCGAACCAAGTGATGCGTTGAGCGCTGGTATCGGTATGGTTCATCAACACTTTATGTTGATTCCAGTTTTTACTGTGGCGGAAAATATTGTTCTGGGGCACGAAAAAACCGGGAAGCTGGGCGTTCTTGATATCAACACTGCTCGCGAAGCAATACTAAAAGTTTCAAAAGATTTTGGATTCGAAGTAGATCCGGATGCAATTGTAGAAACTCTTCCGGTAGGCGTGCAGCAAAAGGTAGAAATTATTCGGGCGCTAATTTACGAGGCTAAAGTTCTAATTCTTGATGAACCAACTGCAGTTCTAACGCCACAAGAAACAGACGAACTTCTTAAAACTATGCAAGAGCTGAAAAGCAAAGGTACATCGATAATTTTCATTACACATAAATTGCGCGAAGTTCGGGCTGTCGCAGATCAAATTACAATTATTCGACGAGGCAAAGTGATAGCTGCGGTTTCCCCGCAAACTACCGAAGGTGAACTAGCATCAATGATGGTTGGGCGTGCCGTTGATCTTGCGCCCGTGAAGCACAAGCACTCGATCGGTGACCCAATCTTGGTTGCAACAGATTTGACCGTTCGCGATGCACTTGGAACCGCAGTTGTTAAAAAAGTTAATTTTCATGTAAATGCTGGAGAAGTTCTGGCTGTGGCAGGAGTTCAAGGAAATGGACAATCTGAACTTGCCCGAGCAATCATTAATTTAGAAGAACACATCGAAGGTTCAATCAAACTTGATGGCAGAGAGATGCGTGGTGAGAGTATTTATGGTTCATTACACGCTGGAATCGCCTTCATTCCGGAGTCACGAGAGCTCGATGGATTAGTCGGAAGCTTTTCAATCGCTGAGAATTTAATCTTAGATTTACACGATCAGGCGCCCTACGCGAAGGGAATAAATCTTTCTGCCGGAGTCGTTTTGGCGGAGGCCGAAAAACGGGTAACCGAATTCGATATTAGATTGCAATCGGTATCAGATGCGGTGTCAACTTTATCTGGCGGTAATAAACAGAAAGTTGTCATTGCACGCGAGCTATCCAGACCGGTAAAAGTTCTAGTTGCTTCACAACCAACCCGAGGACTTGATGTTGGTTCGATTGAATTTGTTCATGAACGCATTTTGGCCGAGCGAGATGCGGGTCGCGGTGTAATTCTTTTCAGTACCGAACTTGATGAAGTAATGGCGTTAGCCGATCGAATTGCCGTTATGTATCGCGGTGAAATTTTGGAGATTGTGGATTCCAATGTGACTCGCGAAGAGCTTGGTTTGCTAATGGCAGGCGTCGTAAATAAGAAGGCGAGTGCATGATGCGAAATTCATTATCGAAGTTTGGTCAAGGCATAAAGCTTCCAGGTCTCTCATTTTTATTGGCCTTCACTCTAACTGGGCTGATTATCGCAATTTCAGATGCAAAAGTTTTGGCAAAGATTAGTTCGCCCTTTGAATTTATAAAGAGTGCGGGCGCAGCAGTTGGCAATGCTTATCTAGCACTTTTCCAAGGTTCAGTCTTCGATGTGAATCTAACTAAAGGACATAGCTTTTTGCAGGGCTTCTATCCGCTCTCTGAAACTATTGTTACAGCTACGCCCTTGATTTTGACTGGGCTATCAGTTGCACTTGCTTTCAAGTCAGGCCTCTTCAATATTGGGGCACAAGGTCAATTTATCTTCGGCGCAATCGGTGCTTCATATGTTGGCTTCCACTTTCAACTTCCGATTGGTATCCATATTCTCGCTGCTGCATTTGCAGGTGCACTTTGTGCCGCAATTTGGGGCGGAATAGTGGGATTGCTGAAAGCAAAGACTGGCGCGCATGAAGTTATTTTGACCATCATGATGAACTACATCGCCAGCTATTTTATTCTGTGGATTTTAAAGACTAAGCAATTCCTGCGCCCGGGTCGTATCGATCCCATCGCTCCAGAAGTAAATGAAAATGCGCGACTTCCATTGCTTGCTGGTGATAATTTCAGAATCAATATCGGAATATTTATCGCACTCGGTGCTGCGCTCTTTGTTTGGTGGCTGCTAACTAAGACCACTGTTGGATTCAAATTCCGAGCAGTTGGTGCAAATAGCCAAGCTGCAAGAACTGCCGGAATCTCTGTACCTTTTGTAATCACTTCCACAATGATGATTTGTGGCGCACTTGCCGGATTAGGCGGTGCGGTACATGTACTCGGCAGCGAGCATGCATTGAATGCCGATATCGCGGGTTCATTCGGGTTTGATGCAATTACCGTCGCTCTTCTGGGAAGAGCCCAACCGCTCGGAACGGTTTTCGCTGCACTCTTATTCGGCGCATTACACGCGGGTGGTCGAACTATGCAATCAAGTACTGGCGTTCCGTTAGATATTGTTTTGGTTACGCAGGCGCTTATTGTTCTATTCATCGCTGCGCCAACATTTGTTAGGTATATCTTCAGATTAAAGAAGTTAAATTCTTCCGCCTCACTTACCTCGAAGGGGTGGAACGGATGAGCGAAATCAGATCAAATATTCAAAAGCGTCGACTTCGCGGGGTTTCGGTTATTTCTGCGCTTTCAGTCTTATCACTTATCTTCTTCGGCTTTGTTAGCCCAGGTAAAGATAAAACAACATTTGGTTTCGTGCTGAATAACGAATGGGTGATTCTAAAAGAGTGGGTAATCGCGGCCGCAACTGGCGCAAGAATTTTCTCTTTAATTTCAGTTATCGCTTCACTATTTGCAATCTTGGCCTATCGAAAGCGCGCACAAATAATCGTTCCGGTTGCATTTGCAACCTTCGGAATCTTTATGTCCTTCATTACCTGGGCAGCTTCCGGAAAGTTCATTCCATTTACTGGGCTATTGCAAGGCGCTCTTCTGCTTGCAGTGCCGTTAGTTTTCGGATCTATGTCTGGTTTGATTTGCGAGCGTTCGGGCGTAATCAATATTGCAATCGAAGGACAACTTTTAGCTAGCGCTTTTGTATCGGGTGTTGTTGCAAGCTTGACTCACAAAACCATTTGGGGGCTGATAGCGGCTCCGATAGCTGGTGCGGCAATCTCATTCTTGCTGGCTACATTCTCCATTAAGTTCTCGGTAGATCAAGTCATCCTCGGCTTTGTTCTAAATGTTTTGGTGATTGGTCTTACTGATTTCCTTTACAAGAAGCTCTTGGTTCCTTACCAGGCAACCTGGAATACAGCTCCAACATTTGGTCATATTGATATCCCGATACTTTCGAAACTGCCGATTCTTGGGCCAATTTTATTTAGTCAATCAGTAGTCGTTTATTTGATGTTCGCGATCGTTGCGACAATTACCTTTGCACTGTTTAAAACTAAGTGGGGTCTGCGAACTCGAGCAATTGGCGAACATCCAACCGCGGCCGATACTGTCGGAATCGATGTAAATAAATTACGTTTTAAGAATGTAATGATTGCTGGCTTAATCGCCGGTGTTGGCGGTGCTTATTACACAGTTGGTTCAGTCGGAGCATTCGGTAAAGAGATGACTGCCGGTGCGGGTTTCATTGCACTTGCGGCCTTAATCTTCGGTAAGTGGAGCCCGTTGGGCGCCGTTTTCGCAGCCTTACTATTTGGTTTCGCAGATAATCTTCAAAGCACGCTAACAATTATCGGAGTTTCGATTCCATCTGAATTTATGTTGATGGTTCCTTATATAGCAACAATTATCGCGGTCACTGGTCTGGTGGGTCGAGTACGAGCCCCGGCTGCCGATGGCGTTCCATATCAACGTGGCGGGGCACATTAAAAATGGAAATTAATTGGGAGATTTTGCATCTAGAAGCAAAAGCAATCATGACGAAGGCTTACGCGCCTTACTCTAAATTTCCGGTAGGCGTTGCAGCGCTGGTAGATGATGGTCGAATCATTTCTGGTTGCAATGTCGAAAATGCTTCTTATGGGCTTGGGCTCTGTGCTGAATGTGGTCTAGTTTCTAATTTGATTGCGAGTGGTGGTGGCAGATTAATAGCGGCAGTTTGTGTTGATGCACACGGCAACTTCTTGTCGCCATGTGGTCGTTGCAGACAATTGTTATTTGAACATGGCGGGAACGATTTACTATTCATGACGCCTGATGGCCCTGCTCCGATGTCGACCTTATTGCCTTGGGCCTTTGGCCCGGATGATCTAAATACATGACCGAAGCATTTGATGCCGTTGAAATAATTGGGGCGAAGCGCGATAAGAAAGAACTTTCAGATCCACAAATTGATTGGATCATAAACGCTTATACAAAAGGCGTCGTCGCCGATGAACAAATGTCCGCACTGCTTATGGCTATTTTATTAAATGGGATGAATTCCCGAGAAATTTCCCGCTGGACAGATGCAATGATCAACAGCGGTGAACGTATGGAATGGTCGATGTTGGATCGCAAGACTGTTGACAAACATTCAACCGGTGGCGTCGGGGACAAAATTACGCTGCCACTGGCACCACTTGTCGCCGCATGTGGCGGGGCTGTTCCACAACTTTCTGGTCGCGGACTTGGTCATACCGGTGGAACTTTAGATAAATTGGAATCAATTCCAGGTTGGCGAGCTTCGCTAACAAATGCCGAGATGTTAGAAGTTATCAAGAGTTGCGGAGCCGTAATTTGCGCAGCTGGTGCAGGGCTTGCTCCCGCCGATAAAAAACTTTATGCGTTGCGAGATGTGACTGCGACCGTGCAAGCAATTCCATTAATTGCATCAAGCATCATGAGTAAGAAGATTGCAGAAGGAACTAGCGCCCTTGTTCTTGATGTAAAAACCGGATCAGGTGCATTTATGTCTGACCCAAAGAAGGCTGGAGAATTAGCCCGCGTGATGGTTGATCTTGGCAAGCGTGCAGGTGTAACAACTCGAGCACTTGTAACCGCAATGGATGTTCCGCTTGGGTTAACCGCAGGAAATGCACTCGAAGTCCGTGAATCAATTGAAGTATTGGCTGGTGGGGGACCAAGTGATGTTGTCGAACTAACTTTGGTTTTAGCACGTGAAATGTTGGATGCTGCTGGTATCAAGCAATTAATGGATCCTGCTGATGCGCTAAAAAACGGTGCAGCTATGGATAGTTGGAAAGCGATGATACGTGCGCAAGGTGGTGATCCCGATGCGAAGTTGCCAGTTGCGAAAGAGAAGATTGTTATAACCGCAGATTCCGATGGCACGCTTTCATCGATGGATGCGATGAAAGTTGGAATTGCAGCATGGCGACTTGGTGCGGGTAGATCGAAACAAGGGGAGAGCGTTTCGCTTGGTGCGGGAATAGAAATTCATGCCAAACCCGGTGATTTAGTTAAGAAGGGCGAAGCAATATTCACATTGCACGCCGATGAACCAGCAAGATTTGAACGTGCAAAGAGCGCGCTAGATGGTGCGATCGCAATTAGCCAAGACGGTTCGATTGCAGAACGTTTGCCTCTTATAATTGAGAAAATTGAGGGATGAGATGACACTTAAAAGTATTCCAACGCCAGAGCAGATTAAAAGACTTCCAAAAGCCGTAATTCATGATCACCTAGATGGCGGATTGCGTCCTGCAACGATAATTGAACTAGCTAAGGAAATTGGCTACGAATTACCTTCGACAGATCCAGCTGCCCTCGCCGATTGGTTCTACGAGGCTTGTAATTCTGGCTCACTTGTTAGATATATCGAAACTTTCGAACACACAATTGCAGTCATGCAAACAACCGAATCCATTACTCGAGTTGCTAAAGAGTGTGCACTTGATTTAGCCAGAGACGGTGTTGTTTACGCCGAAGTAAGAGGCGCCCCTGAATTATTTACCCGTAAAGGTCTCACGCTAGATCAAGTTATTGAAGCCACTATTGCTGGGTACCGCCAAGGTGAGGCTGCTGCAAAAGCAGAAGGCCTAACAATTCGCGTTGAATCTTTGCTCTGCGCCTTACGTCAAAATCCATTAGCGCAAGAGATTGCAGAAAAAGTGATTAAGTATCGCGATCTAGGCGTTGTTGGTTTTGATATTGCCGGACCGGAAGATGGATTCCCGCCGACCAATCAATTAGATACTTTCAATTACTTGCGACAGGAAGATGCTCATTTCACAATCCATGCAGGCGAGGCATATGGACTTCCGTCAATTTGGCAAGCGATACAAATGTGTGGCGCCGAACGTCTCGGACATGGAGTTCGCATTATTGAAGATATTGATTTTTCTGGAGCACAACCAAAATTAGGAAGACTTTCTGCTTATATTCGGGATCGCAGAATTCCATTGGAGCTTTGCCCTACATCCAACCTGCAAACTGGCGCCGCTAAAACAATTGCTTCGCATCCAATCGGAGCCTTAGCCAAATTACGTTTTCGCGTAACAATTAATACCGACAATCGTTTAATGAGTCGTACGTCGATGACCAATGAAATGGTAGAAGTGGTCAAAGCATTTAATTGGAATTTTCAGGACTTGCAGCGAGTTACGATAAATGCGTTGAAGAGTTCGTTTATTCCCTTCGAGGAACGTTTAGCAATTATCGAAGAGATTGTTAAGCCAGGATATTTAGCTATAGCTAGCGAATAATTGCGAAAGTTGCGACTTAGCTTCTCTAATTAGATTTATAGCTGTGGCCTGTTCGTCGATCGCCTCAAAATAGGCTTTTAGTTTCGGTTCGGTGCCACTTGGTCGAATAATTACCCGTAAATTCACGCCACATCTAATTCTAAAACCGGGAGTTGGAATATCGGCATCGCTTAAATTCTCGAATGAAGTGACCACTTGGCCCGCGATCGTTTGCAGCGGTTTTGCCGCTAAATCTCGCAAGATTTTGCCGATTATTTTCAGATCGGTCACACGGATCGAAAGTTGTTCGGTGTGGTGATATCCAATTTCACTCCAAATTTTCTCTAGGTATTCAATCAAACTTGAACCCTTAGAAATTAAATCAGAATTTAACTCTGCAATGAATAGGGCGGCACTTATTCCATCCTTGTCATTTACGGCACGTGGATTAATGCAGTAGCCAATCGCTTCTTCATATCCATAAGCCAGGTCAGCAACCTTAGAGATCCATTTAAATCCAGTAAGCGTTTCTGTGTATTTGGCGCCGGTATTTGCCGCTATTTTACTTAGAGCGCTCGATGAAACAATTGTTGTCGCAAAACTTACATTTGTAGTGGAAATCTTTTTTGCTACAGCATCTCCCAGAATTACGCCAAGTTCATCACCACGCAAAGTACGCCAATTTCCCGCCGAATCTTTAACTGCGACCGCACAACGATCCGCATCTGGATCGTTCGCTATTACCAGGTCAGCGTTCTGAGCTTTTGCTAGCGCAATTGCTAAATCCATCGCACCTGATTCCTCTGGATTTGGAAAAGCGACAGTTGGAAAATTTGGATCTGGTTCAGCTTGTTCAGCAACGAGAATTGGCTTATCGAAACCAGCACTCTTAAATAATGACAAAAGCGTTTCAGTTCCAACCCCGTGCATGGCTGTGTAAACAATTTTTTGCGAGGCTTTCTGAATCATGCCTTGAGAGGTGACTTGTAAATACTTATCTATCAGCGTTTCATCAACGAACTTCCACTTGCTTCCGCGTGGAATCGGCATTTGTACTCGGGCAATCTCTTCCGAAATTTGCGTATCGGTTGGCGAAATAATTTGGCTTCCGTTGTAGTTAATCCCAGCAACGCTTCCGCCTAGATAGACCTTGTAGCCATTATCTATCGCTGGGTTATGGCTTGCCGTAATCATGACTCCACAATCCATTGCCAGTTCATTGACTGCAAAAGCTAAAAGGGGAGTGGGTAATTGACGCGGTAATAAATAGACATCCAAACCAAAACCAGCTAAAACTTCAGCACTCTCTTGCATAAATTCTGCGGAACCATGTCTGGCATCTCGGCCTATAACAATTTTGTTAAGCCCATGTGATTTCATGAAGGCTGCGATCCCTGCGGCAGTACGGCTAACTACAGCTCGATTCATTCCAGAAGGACCTGGTCGTACCGGACCGCGCAATCCTGCGGTACCAAATTCTAAGAAACCACTAAATGATTTAAGAAGCTCTACTTCATTTGAATCTGCTAGCCATTTACGTAAAGTTGCCACGCTCTCTGGATCTGGGTCATTTGCAATCCATTCCAATACTTCAGTGCGCAAAGCATCGCTGATCACAACTTTCGTAGAACCTTCGCCAGCAATTCGCCCATGCGTCCGGCTGCTGCTTTTCCAGCCTCCATAACTTCTGTGTGGCTAAGTTTTTCGCCAGTTACGCCAGCTGCGGCATTTGTTACTAATGAAATTCCGAGAACTTCAGCGCCAAGTGCGTGTGCAGCTATTGCTTCTGGAACAGTAGACATGCCAACTAAATCTGCTCCCAAAATGCGCAACATATTAATTTCGGCAGGGGTTTCATATGCCGGACCTCGCCAGTGAACATAAACACCTTGGGCGAGTGTTGAATCTTCCTTAGCAACAATTTCGCGCAATCGCTTGCTGTAAAGATCTGTTAGATCAACGAAGTCTGCGCCAATAAGTGGGCTAGTCGCGGTCATTGAAATGTGGTCCCGAATAATTACCGGCTGACCAACTTTGTAATCTCTGTTAATTCCACCGCAAGCATTTGTCAGAACTATAACTTTGCAACCCGCTTTAACTGCGGTTCTAACACCGTGCACAACTGGCTCTAAACCCTTACCTTCGTAGAGATGGGTGCGTCCTAAGAAAACTAGCGCCTGAATTTTTCCGTTGGCGCCATCAATTTCGTAAGAACGAATCAAGCCACCATGTCCAACAACTGTTGGCGCCGGAAATCCAGGCACATCGGTAACAGCAAATTCATGCGTAGGTGTTCCGAGTGCATCTGTTGCTGGCATCCAGCCAGATCCCATAACCAAGGCAACATCATGTTTTGCCTTACCGGTTAATTCTGCAATCTTTGTGGCAGCTAATTGCGCAGTGCCAAGTGGATCAGAATATAAATCGCTCATTGGGCAAACCTATCCGTTCTTTAAGTGATCTTTAGAACTCATATTTGCCATGTGATGCTTTCGGCAGAGAACTTCGTAAAGCACTTGGGCATCTGGCGCTGTGTCGCCTGGCAATAATTGATCGCCTTCTCGCGTCATGCGTCCGCCGACGATGCGGGCGTTATGTGTTGCGCGAACGCCACACCAACAGAGGGCTTCAACTTGAAGTGGGTTAACTCGATCGGCCAATTCAACTAATCGCATAGATCCTGGAAATAGTGAAGTTCTAAAGTCACTGAGAATTCCAAAAGCAAATACATCTACCTGCAAAATATCAACGATACGAGCGAGTTGATCGATCTGTTCGCTCTCGTAAAATTGGGCCTCATCAAAAATCAAATAATCCAATTTTCCTTTGGCTTCTTGATGAGATTCGACAAAGGCAAAGATATCCATGCCCGATGAAACTTCAATTGCAGGGCTTTGCAACCCAAGTCTTGAAGAGATAATTCCGGAACCTGCGCGATCTTGGTTGGTGAAAACTAAACCGTGACGACCGCGGCTTTCGTAGTTATGGGCTGTCTGCAGCGCTAACGTTGATTTTCCACTATCCATAGTTCCGCAGTAATAAATAAGTTGGGCCATGGCGGCAGTTTGCCACAAATACTGTTTATTACTCAGGAGCCACTATGTAAGAAATCTAATACTTGCGTGGCTTTCCAGCCCTTTGGAAATATTTTCACAAGTTCTTTTGCTCCAGCTAGGTCAGATCCGAAAGTTACAAGTGGAAGTTCAGTTGTGCCATCAATTCGCAATTGACCCAGCCCGATATCCGCCATAAGAGCATTGCATAAACACTTTGAACGTTCGTTATGTTGGGACGCGCCACCTTTGAATTCATAAGTTTTTATCGGTTCACCTGGGCAGCGATATCCGATTCCACCTTGAGGTCGCTCAAATGGAACTCTTAAATATCCAAGATCACAATTTCTGGATCTATCGTCAAATTCACTTTCATCTGAGAGCGTTCCATTTATTTCTACAATCTTAAATGGAAATCCGGTTGGTGATGCGAAGGGATCAGTTCGCACCTTCAGTGAATCATTTGCTAGTGATGTTAATAGCTCATCCTTAATCACTCTGGTGAATCCAGATTCATCTGCGAGTGCGAATAGTGAACCAACTTGAATTCCTACTGCGCCAATTTCCTTTGCGTGTTTCAAGTTTTCAGGAGTGCCATAACCACCGGCAAGCCAGAATGGAAGACCAGCTTTTGCAACCTTAGTTAAGTCTGCAATATCTAAATCCGAAAATTTACTCTCGCCATCTCCGCCAATTGCATCCTTGCTTCTTGGGGGAGCATTATGTCCGCCCGCTGATGAACCCTCAACGATGAAACCGTCAGGACGAGTCTTTTCATCTTTAGCTAAATATGCAGCCAAGGCATGCGAGGAGATAATTGCCAAAAATTTTGGCTTAACTAAATCTATGGTGTCAGGTATTACGGATTTGGGATCAAAGGCCAGGAAATGTTTGCTCTTGGCATCAGAAACGTCTATCCCAAGTTTTACCGGTTTTAGATCTGCCAAATTACGAAGCAGTTCCGGAATTTCTGCTGGAATACCAGCGCCCATCAATACATAGTCAACTTTTGCGAGCATTGCACCAAATAAAGTTGCCGGCGTTGCTAATTGAATCTTCTCTAAAGCATTGATTCCGATAGAACCAGAATTGTTCTCTTTAGCCAACCAAACTTCGGTGAAAGCGCTAATTACTAATAAATTATTTGTTAATTTTGAGGGCTTCAAACTTAGCTTAGGCACATCCAAATAAGGTTTATCTGGCTTTCTTCCACCTTCGATAAAGTAGAAATTTAAGATCTCGGCTGCGACGCTCTGATTAGGGAAATTAGCGAACGCTCTACGAATTTCGCCACTTAGATCGCCATCTTGCAATCTGCGAGCCACAACAGAATCAATCGCAGTGGCAGATACGACTCCTAGACCACCATAAGAAGAGACCTCTTTGGCAAGCTGCCAGGTTGAAACTGCAATTCCCATGCCGCCTTGAATTACATCCGGGAATTTAATTTCTTGAGGCAATGACATGTCGCGAGTCTAAATGTCAGTTTTAGTAAGCCTTACGTTTTATCGAGAGGTGGCACTCACAACAGTTATTTACTGCGCAGTAATGGTGCAGTTAAACATGTTGGTCCGCCATCGCCCTTTACTGCAACATTTTCACCAGCAAATAGATGAACTTCAACCCCAGCAGATCGCAACTTACTTTCTATCTCCGGATTACCGGCTGCAAGAACTACGACATTTGGTTTTACCGCCAAAATATTGCTTCCTTGAGTAAGCATTTCTTTTTCACTTACCGTGAACCAAGATATTCCGCGGCTCTTTAAGAATTCCAGCAATCGCACCGGAGCCAAAGGTTCATAAACAACAGCTTTGTCATATGAAATCGGCGAGAGGACGCTCATTAAATGCAGTACTGCGCCGGGACCTTCGTAATGTGGAAGATCAAATGAAATAACATCGACACCAAATGGTGCTAATAAATTTCGAATCTGATCAATACCCGCATTGTTAGTTCGGTAACTGTGGCCAATTAATAGAGTTTTTTCATCAATCCATACTTTGTCGCCGCCATCTGCAAAAGCCGGCTCGGTCAATTCACCAAGAATCGGAGTTCCGATTTTCTCAAGCGCTCTCCGAAAATGCTTTGGTTCATCTTGGCGGATAGGTTTGGCCATTCTTAACAAAATTGCGCCATGCGGTGTCATGATCATTGGGTCATGCATGTAAACAGAGTCAACTAAGCCATCAACGCTTTCAGCAATATCTACTTGGGCACCAAGAGATTCAAGTAATTTAGCTAAGGATTTGTGCTCTTCAATTAGTGCGGTCTTATCTGGTTCGCGCCAGAAGCCTTCTTCGACGAATTTACCGACAGTTGTTGGAGTGCGAACCAAAACCCGAGTAAGAGGGGAGACCATATCTGGCGTTCCCCAAGTGATTGATGAACTACTCACCGGTGTAATACTTTGCAATTTCGCCAAGAGATTTATCTAAGATTTCTAAACCTAATTTCGCATCCGCCTCGGAAATATTGCAAGGTGGGCAGAGGTGAATGCGATTGAAGTTTGTAAAAGGCATCATGCCATTGGCTTTACAAGCAGCAACTAATTCGTTCATTGCAGGACTTGATCCACCATAAGGTGCGAGCGGTGCGTGAGTTTTGCGATCGGTTACTAAATCGATTCCCCAGAAAACTCCAGCACCTCTGATATCGCCAATCACCTTATGCTTCTTCGCTAATTCAGTTAATCCAGGCTTAAAGATCTTTTCACCAATGGCCGTAGCATTCTCGAGCATCGCCTCTTCCTTCATCACATCTATTGTGGCAACTGCTGCAGCAGCGGCTAATGGATGCCCCATATATGTAAGTCCACCAGGAAATACTTGCTCATCGAAAGTCTTTGAGATGTTCTCGCTAATTACTACGCCACCCAATGGCACGTAGCCTGAAGTAACACCCTTTGCGAATGTAATTAAATCAGGAGCAACTTTGGTGCTTTGGAATGCAAACCATTTTCCAGTGCGACCAAAACCAGCCATAACTTCATCGGCGATCCACATGATCTTATATTTATCGCAGAGCGCGCGTACACCTTCAAGATAGCCAGCAGGTGGAACTAAAACACCAGCTGTTCCGGGGACGGTCTCAATTAATATTGCCGCAATAGTGTGTGGACCTTCAAAAATAATTGTTTGTTCTAAATGTTCTAAAGCGCGAGCACATTCCTCGGCTTCTGATGTCGCCCAGAAAGCAGAGCGATACAGATACGGACCCCAGAAGTGAACGTGACCAGTAGCGAATTC
>CANKCX010000001.1 GCA_947480375.1 Actinomycetota bacterium | reverse complement strand
CCCAATCTTGTGTCAGCGATAAAGAGCGTTTTGAATAAACATAATCTAAAACCTATTGCAACCCTAGTTACTCATGGCCACCTCGACCATACATTTTCAGTGCTTCCATTTGCAAATGAATATGCTGTCCCTACTTATATTCATAGTACAGATCGCAAACTGCTTGCCGATCCTTACAAAGCTTTAAATCCTGGCGGCGAGAGCGCGCAGATAATGGCTGCCTTTGGAGTTTCGAAATTTGAGGAACCTAAAGATGTTCGTGAAATTAAAGATAATGATGAATTTAAAATTGCAGGTTTCGATATTTCGATTTCCCATGCCCCTGGGCACACAGCCGGTTCGGCCATGTTTACAGTCAATGATGAATTTCTAATTTCGGGGGATGTGCTATTTGCGGGGTCTATTGGTCGCACCGATCTGCCCACTGGCTCACCAGTTTTTATGCGTAGTTCGTTGATATCAAAGATTTTGCCTTTGAAAGACGAATTAATTGTGCTGCCTGGACACGGCCCACAAACTACAATTGGGCGAGAACGAAGCATCAATCCTTATTTGCAGGAAGATTTTCTGTATTCGAAACCGGAAAGGGGAGAGTGATGAGCAAGATCCAAGCCCCTAAAGGTGTGAGCGAATACTTTCCGCCTCGCTCGCAATATTTTGAATTCGTCCGAGAAACTTTAATTTCATCTGCGCAGATTTCGGGCTACCAATTAATGGAACTTCCGGTATTTGAAGATACCGAACTTTTCAAACGCGGTGTTGGGGAATCTACTGATGTCGTTTCAAAAGAGATGTACACCTTTGAAGATAGAGGTGGTCGTTCGATAACGCTTAGGCCGGAAGGAACTGCTGGCGTTATGCGCAGTGTTATTGAAAATAATTTAGATAAGTTAACACTGCCCTTAAAGGTTTGGTATTCAGGTGCATTCTTTAGAGCAGAAAGACCGCAGGCAGGAAGGTACCGCCAGTTTTATCAGGTGGGAATCGAGGCAATTGGGCTAGATGATCCAGAGATCGATTTCGAAGTTATTGCAGTTGCGGATCGAGCTTTTAAGAAATTGGGACTTAAGTCCTACCGGTTAGATATTACTTCACTCGGTGATGCGCAGAGTCGTGCCACACATCGCAAAGATCTTGTCGCTTATATTGCAAAGTTAGATTTAGATGAAGCTACCGCAGAGCGGGCAGCGTTAAATCCACTTCGGCTTTTCGATGACAAGCGAGAGGAAGTTCGCGCTGCGATGAAGGACGCCCCACTTTTGTTGGATTATCTCTCGCCAGAAAGTGCTGCAAATTTTGCGAAAGTACAAGAGCTTCTTAAATCGGCAAAGATAGATTTCACAATTAATCCGCGGATGGTTCGTGGTTTGGACTACTACACCGGAACAACTTTTGAATTTGTAAGCGAGAAACTCGGCGCCCAATCAGGCATTGGCGGCGGGGGAAGATATGACGGATTAATGGAAGAACTTGGTGGAAATAATCTATCGGGAATTGGCTTTGGTCTCGGCGTTGATCGAATTCTTATGGCATGTGAGGCTGAAGGTATCTTTGATTCTTCGGTTGTTAGATCGGAAATTGATATTTTCTTGATTGCACTTGGATCTGACGAGAAGGCTTATGTATCGAATTTAGTGAATGAATTACGCAACTCTGGAATTTCCTGCGACATGGCTTATGGCGATAGAGCCCTGAAGGGTTCCATGAAATCTGCAGATAAGAGTGGCGCCAGATTTAGTGCAGTTATTGGCGCGGATGAAATCAAATCTGGGTCGCTTGCGCTGAAAGATATGAAATCAGGGGAGGCAAAAGAAGTTAGAATTGCCTCCTTGATCACAGAATTTAAAGCTAACTAAGAAAATATCGGAGCCTATTAAAGATGATTAGAACACACACCTCAGGTTCGTTGCGCAAGAGCGATGTTGGCACGAAGGTAACTTTGGCCGGCTGGGTGGCCAGACGTCGAGATCATGGCGGTGTTGCTTTCATAGATCTTCGTGATTCTTCTGGTGCGGCTCAAGTTGTTATTAATGATGAATCATTGGCCGGATCATTGCGCGCTGAATGGTGTGTGCTGATTACCGGAACAGTTCGAGTTCGACCTGCTGGAAACGAAAATGCAAATATTCCGACGGGTGAAATCGAAGTTGTCTGCGAAGAGTTAAAAGTATTAAGTGAAGCTGCAGCACTTCCGTTCCCGGTAGATAGTGGAGATCTAAGCACTATCAGTGAGGAAGTTCGTTTAAAGTATCGCTATCTAGATTTGCGACGCGAAGGTCCAGCGAAGAATTTAAGGTTGCGTTCAAAAGTAACTTCAGTGATTCGTACCGTTATGGATGATGAAGATTTCCTAGAAATTGAAACTCCATATCTAACTCGTTCAACACCTGAAGGTGCCAGAGATTTCCTAGTACCAGTTCGACTACAACCGGGCAGCTGGTATGCGTTGCCACAGTCACCGCAGCTTTTCAAGCAATTATTAATGGTTGCCGGCATGGAACGTTATTACCAAATAGCTCGTTGCTTCCGTGATGAAGATTTTCGTGCAGATCGTCAGCCAGAATTCACACAACTAGATATTGAAATGTCTTTCATCGATCAAGAAGATATTTTAAAGGTCGCTGAAAAGATTCTTTCTCGTGTATTTAAGAAGGTTGTTGATTTTGATATCCCGATGCCAATTCCAAGAATGACATATTGGGAAGCAATGCGTCGTTTTGGATCAGATAAACCAGATTTACGTTTTGCAAATGAATTAGTGGATTGCACCGAATTTTTTGCAGACACAACATTTAGAGTGTTTCAATCGCCATATGTTGGCGCAGTTGTAATGCCTGGTGGTGCCGATTCACCAAGACGCGAACTTGATGCCTGGCAAGATTGGGCAAAGGCTCGTGGCGCAAAAGGTTTGGCATATATCTTGGTTGCGGCCGATGGAACTCTTGGTGGCCCGGTGGCTAAGAATTTATCTGAAAAAGAGGCAGCAGGAATTGTTGGACACAGTGGGGCAAAGCCGGGAGATGCAATCTTCTTCGCTGCGGGCGATCGAATTTCATCATTGAATTTACTCGGCGCAGTCCGTCTGGAAATTGGCAAGCGCTGCAATTTAATTGATGAGAAGGCATGGAACTTCTTATGGATTGTTGATGCACCAATGTTTGAGCAAATCGATAGTGCCGATGCAAATAGCGGTTGGACTGCTGTTCACCATCCTTTCACTGGCCCAAAGCCAGAATTCGCCGATAGTTTCGATAAAGATCCGGCAAACGCACTTGCCTATGCATATGACATTGTTTTGAACGGAAATGAAATCGGTGGCGGTTCCATTCGTATTCACGATCGCAATATGCAAGCGCGAGTCTTTGACACTATTGGATTATCGAAAGCTGAAGCTGAAAGTAAATTTGGATTCTTGTTAGAAGCCTTCAACTACGGTCCACCTCCACATGGTGGAATTGCACTCGGTTTAGATCGTCTATGTGCATTACTTGCAGGGGCGGATTCAATCCGTGAAGTTATTGCTTTTCCTAAGACCGCTAGTGGCGGAGATCCATTAACTGGTGCCCCAACTCCAATTACTGCCCCGCAACGCAAAGAAGCCGGTGTTGATTTTGTTCCAGAAGTGAAACCGCAGGATTCGCAGAAGTAATGAGAAAAGTGCCAAAGCGTTTAACCCTTGCAACGCTTACGGTCTGCACGCTTTTACTTTTAACTTCCTGTTCGCAATCTCAAATATATGCTGCAGATAAAACTAGTGGCGTCTATGTAGCTATCCCAAAAGGTTGGCACAAGATCCCCAATACTCAATTAAATAGTGCGGAATCTAAATCAACCGCAGAAGGCGCTGCAGAACGTTTGGCAAGTGTTATTTGGCAAGAGGCCTATACAACTTCGCCAGAAGTTACGCCGCCATCGATCTTTAGCCTTGATGCGCCAGATGGTGCTGTGGTTTATGTTCGAGTTCGTGATTTGAACTATGACGATATGAATTCGATTTCTTATAACTCGCTTCGCAACTTGATCGTTCCGATAACTACTTGGTTGGAAGATCCGACAAAGGCGAACTCTAAATTTATGCTGCATGATGACTATGAAAGAGTTGAGAAAATTGCCAGGGGAGTAAGAACAATATTCACCTTTGCTGATCCTGCGGGAATCTCTGAAACGGTAGATCAGACCGCTCTGGTCTCTGATGATCGATCTCGGATCTATGTTTTATTGGTCCGAGCCCAAACTAAGTACTTCAAAAAACACGCCAAAGAACTGCAAGCGATTGGTGATTCATTCACCGTGAGAGGCAACAAATGAGCAACCAAAGCCGCCCACGCGATACCGATAGAAAGACTCGTGTCCAACTTTCGGTTTATGATCGAACCAAATTCTTGGCGCTCTTTGCAATCACATTCTTTCTCCTTGCTTGGGCGAGCATGGCCGATAATCCACTGCTCTCTTTCTCCGATGCTTTTGCTCGAACCGCAGATGAAAAAATTTGGTTGATAGTTCTAATTGGAATAGAAATTATTCGACAGATGCACTTCGCTTTGGCGGAATTACTAGCGCCGTATCACGGAATCTGGTTGCGATACTTCGCCTTCGTTGATCGTTTGCTTCATAAATTAAGCGATTGGAATCGCTACCGTTTAGGGCGCGTAATTAAATGGTTAGTTTTTGTGGCGCTGCTATCAGTAGTGCTGGGGGCAATTTATAAAGAGACTCCGGTACGTGCGCTCTTCTTTGCACCAAAGGCGCTCTGGTCTGCACTCCCAATGATTGGTCAATTGCTTTTTGCGGTTGTTTTCGTAGTCATTCAGTTCGCTGCAATTTTCTGGTTTTTGAGTCGCGGCGGTGTTGATACTTATTTTCCGGATGACATTCGCACGCGTTTCTCTGATGTCTGGGGACAAGATCACGTTTTAAATCGCATTCGTGAAAATCTACTCTTCCTAGAATCTCCAGAAAACATTGAAAAACATGGTGGTTATGTTCCTGGTGGTATTTTGCTATGGGGCCCACCAGGTACCGGCAAGACGCTAATGGCCGAATCAATGGCAGGTGAAACTGGTAAGCCTTTCGTATTTGTAGATCCAGGCGCTTTCACAAATATGTTTATGGGCGTTGGCGTTCTCAAAGTTAAATCTCTCTTTCGCAAACTACGAAAACTAGCCCTTCGTTATGGTGGCGTAGTTGTTTTCTTTGATGAGGCAGACTCCTTAGGTAATCGAGGAATTAGTACTCCTTCCAGGGCCAGCGCCAAACAATCTGTATTTAGCACTCCTTGCAATGGTGGAACTTATCTTTCTGATCCCGGTAAATCATTAGTAACCAGTGCGGCTATGGCACAGAATAAATTTGTTGTTGGTGGAGCAGGCGGCGGGGGCGGCGGAGGAATGGGAACTCTGCAAGCGCTACTGACTGAATTATCCGGATTAAAAAAGCCACGTGGATTTATAAATCGAGTAGTACGTCGCGCACTTGGTATGCGCCCAAAGAATCCGCCGAAATATCGAATCTTGGTTGTTATGGCTACAAATATGCCAGAGGCTCTAGATGAAGCTTTGCTGCGTCCGGGTCGAATCGATCGAATGTATCGCGTTGGTTATCCAAGTAAAGCAGGACGCATTCGCACTTACGAAGGTTATTTTGCGAAAGTTTCGCATTCGCTTACTGCGGAAGAAATCGACAAACTGGCGACAATTACACCTTATGCAACTGGTGCGATTATAAAAGACACCATTAACGAAGCTTTAATTATGGCGATTAGAAATGGCCGTACAACTATTACTTGGACGGATGTAATCAAGGCTAAGCAGTTAAAAGATCTAGGACCTGCTGAAGATGTTGAATACATCGAGCGCGAACGACACGCAGTTGCGGTGCACGAAGCATGTCATGGCGTAATGGCACATTTAGTTAGACAACACATGGCAATCGATTTAGCAACGATTGAAAAAGGATCTGATTATTTGGGAATGGTTGCAAGTATTCCGCCAGATGATCAATTCACAAGATGGCGTACTGAATACGAAGCAGACATTCTGGTTTCGTTGGCATCGCTTGCCGGAGAACGCATGTTCTTCGATGGTGATAATTCTTCAGGCGTTTCTGGCGATTTGGAAAGCGCGACAACAATTGCAAGTTTTATGGAAGGTCATTGGGGAATGGGTTCCACTATTTCTTCTCATGCTTCGAACCGACGAAATGAAGTTGGTGCGCCCGGTGGAAATCGAGGAAAAGATGATGGCGCGAAGGATCTTCGCATGGCGCTTGGTGACAGAATTGAAAACAACCTAGCCTCACTTCTTTCACGAGCCGAAGAAATTTTGCGCGATAATAAATTCAAGGTGCTAGCCCTTGCGCATGCCCTTGAAACGCATAAAACAATTTCGGGCGATGATGTAATTGCTGTGATGAACGGGGATAAGGGACCACTTGTAGATGGCAGGCCATATCTGGAACAGAAGAATCTAGATGCTATTTGGAATTATCATTTGGCAGCAGTAGTGGCACATCAAAAACATGAACGCCCGCAAGTTCAAATTCCATTATTTGAAGCCCTCTAAGCTGGCCATCGGGTAGGCTTTAGATATGGGTCCAGGTGGAATCGCAACAATAATCGCAGCAATTTCGCTGTTGGTTATCGCTATCGCATTGGCATATGCCGTTGTGCGAGTGGGACGACTAGTCGATCAAGCTGGCACAGCAATAGGCGACCTCACAAATGAAGTGACTCCACTTCTTGAAGAAGTGACGCTTACAGTTGAATTAATTAATGGTCCACTACAAAGCATTAACAAGGTAACCAAGACCGTCGAAGGCTTGACTACAAAGATTTCTGATACGACTGAAGGTTTCCTTGATAAAAATAAGATGGCAATGAATGCTGCCGGAGCAATTTTGGCGGTTTCTAAGATGAAGAAGAAATCTTCAGCAAAAAAGAGCTCTAAGAAAAGCAAGGTAACTGACGAGGAGTTCGAGTAAGCGCGTGAATTCCGCAGAGATCAGATCGCGCTGGCTTAATTTTTTTGAATCCGGAAATAGCCAAGGCCTAAAACACACAGTGGTTCCATCAGCATCCTTAATCGCTGATGATCCGAATCTTCTATTAGTAAATGCTGGAATGGTTCCATTTAAACCGTTTTTTCTCGGTGAAATCACGCCGCCATATGCAAGAGCAACCTCAGTGCAAAAGTGTGTACGAACTCTTGATATTGATGAAGTGGGTAAAACAACTAGACATGCATCGTTCTTTCAAATGTGCGGAAATTTCTCGTTTGGAGATTATTTCAAAGAGGGTGCAATCGCCCTCGCTTGGGAACTTTTGACTAAACCGGTTTCGCAAGGTGGCTATGGATTTCCAGAAGAGAAGCTTTGGGTGACTGTTTTTCAAAATGATGATGAAGCCGCTGATATTTGGCATAAGAAAATTGGGATACCTAAAGAACGAATCCAGCGCAGAGGCATGGAAGATAATTTCTGGTCTATGGGTGTTCCTGGTCCATGTGGTCCTTGTTCTGAAATTTATTATGATCGCGGTCCACAATATGGGCGTGATGGTGGACCAATTGCTGATGAAGATCGCTATCTAGAAGTTTGGAACCTAGTCTTCATGCAGAACATGCGTGGTGCTGGTTCGGGTAAAGATGATTTTCCAATCTTGGGAGAACTACCCGCAAAGAGTATTGATACCGGTTTAGGCCTAGAACGTATGGCGGCGCTTTTGCAAGGTGTAGAAAATATTTATGAAATCGATACAACAATGCAGATTCTTAGTAAGGCATCAGAACTAACCGGAGTCGCCTACGGCGCAAATGAAAAGAGCGATGTTGCACTCCGCGTGATTGCAGATCATGCACGAACCTCGATGATGTTAATCGGTGATGGTGTTCTGCCAGGCAATGAAGGCCGGGGATATGTATTGCGCCGAATGATGCGCCGCACAATTAGAAATATGCGAATTTTAGGAGCAGGGGATCCAACTTCACGCGAACTCGTTGGCGCCGCAATTGGTGCAATGGGGGCTCAGTACCCCGAGCTAATCGAGAATGCGGAACGCATTACCGCAGTAACAGTGAATGAAGAAGAGTCGTTCCTAACAACGCTCAAGAGTGGAACTCAAATATTTGATGTTGCGGCTGGTTCGATCAAGAAGGCAAAGTCAACGAAATTGGATGGCGATACAGTTTTCAAATTGCATGACACTTATGGTTTCCCCTTCGACCTAACTTTAGAGATGGCATCTGAGCAAGGTTTAAGCGTTGATGAAGAGGGCTTCCGTAAATTGATGAAGGAGCAGAAGGATCGCGCGAAAGCTGATGCGCGAGCCAAGAAAACTGGACACACCGATGTCAGCGAATACCGCAAAATTCTTGATGCAAACGGTGCAACCCAATTTACTGGCTACAGTGAAATGGCTAGTGAATCGAAAATTTCAGCGATTATGGTTGATGGTAAGTCTGTACAAGAAGCTGACGTGAATACGGATGTCGAAATCATTTTGCAGCGAACACCTTTTTACGCCGAAGGTGGTGGTCAACTTCCAGATGGCGGTTTGATTACGCTTTCTAACGGCGCAGTAGTTGAGATCGATGATGTTCAGACACCAGTTCCTGGACTTTATATTCATAGAGGACAAGTAATTTCTGGCGCTGTTGATTTAAAGAGCCAAGCTATGGCAACTATCGATATCGAACGTCGATTAGCAATTTCGCGTGCGCACACCGCAACACATATGGTGCACAAAGCATTTCGTGAAATTTTAGGTGAGACCGCAACGCAAGCGGGTTCAGAGAATTCACCAGGTCGCTTTCGGTTTGATTTTCCCGCAACAGGAGCCGTACCAGCGAGCGTTCTCGAAGAAGTAGAAGGAAGAGTAAATAACTTATTGCTCGATAATTTATCTGTGACTGCAAAAGTTATGACGCAACCAGAGGCTAAAGCTATGGGCGCTATGGCACTCTTTGGTGAAAAATATGGCGATCAAGTGCGCGTCGTCAGCGTAGGAGATTGGGCACATGAACTTTGCGGTGGAACACACGTGAAATCCTCCGGAGAACTCGGAGTCGTAAAACTGCTATCTGAATCATCAATTGGGGCAGGAGTTCGACGCGTTGAAGCGTTAGTCGGTCGCGACGCATATGGATTCTTGGCGCGCGAACATCTTCTTTTGAATTCTTTAACGCAGATAATTAAGGGCGCAAGGATTGAAGAGCTGCCTTCGCGTATTTCTGATTTGATTGAAAAACTGCGTGTGGTGGAGAAAGAGCTCGCTACTTTTAAAACTGCACAGATCTTGGCTAGTGCTTCTGCACTGCTCAAGAGCACCACAAAAGTAGGTGGGTTTGAGATTTTATCTGCAGAACTGGAATCCGGAATTTCTGGAGACGATTTAAGAACAATTGCCCTGGATCTTCGCAATCGAATGTCAGATGGAATTGTTGTTCTTGCTTCCAAGGGTGCAGAGCGTTCGACCCTAGTAGTTGCAACGCCACCAAACGCTGTTAAAGCAGGAATCAAGGCAGGAGATTTGGTAAAGATAGGTTCGCAAATACTTGGCGGTGGCGGTGGCGGTAAAGATGATTTCGCGCAAGGTGGCGGAACTTCGCATGAGGAAATTTCTAACGCTCTTGCTGCAATATCTAAATCAATAGGTCAAACTGCAGGTAAGTAAATGAAGCCGGGGCGCAGAATCGGTTTCGATTATGGTGATACTCGTATCGGGGTCGCAGTTACTGATGCTTCCGGTCTATTAGCTTCGCCAATTCCGTATCTATTAAATGAATCTGGCAATTCAGCCGAGAAATTGCAAGAATTGTTTGACGAATTTTCGCCAATCTACATTGCACTTGGATTTCCACTGCATCTTTCAGGGTCAGAGAGTGCAAAGAGCGAAAGCGTCCTGGCTTTTGCCGAAACGATTTCAACCCTTACTAATAAACCTATCTATTTAATTGACGAGCGCATGACAACAGTTTCAGCGAGTCGTACATTAAGAGAATCAGGCAAGAACGCGAAAAACGCAAAAGAATCAATCGATTCAGCATCGGCAGTCGCGATCCTGGAGTCGGCGCTCAATCAAGAGCGGTTGCAAGGCGAACCGATGAATCGGTATGGCAAATGAATCAGCAACAGAAACGCATTTCTGCAATTTTTGTAGCGGTGTTATTTATCGTAATTGGATTTATCCGCCTGTCACCACAGGATGATTATGGATCCAAAGATTCTGGTCCGGCCATAGAATTTCAAATAGCTGATGGCGAACTCGGAAGCACGATTGCGTCAAACCTAGAAGCGGCAGGTGT
Source organism: Actinomycetota bacterium (assembly GCA_947480375.1). Classification (GTDB taxonomy): domain Bacteria; phylum Actinomycetota; class Actinomycetes; order Nanopelagicales; family Nanopelagicaceae; genus AAA044-D11. Next base: position 9,335 of record CANKCX010000001.1, on the reverse strand, counting down.
AATAAAGAGCGCCAAGAAATTTGTTGCGGAATTTACAAAAGATAGTGCGGCTAAAGGAATTAGTCCTGGCTCGCACTCAATTCAGACTCGCATTCCAGTTAAAACTGCGATTATTCAGCTTTTAGATCCAAAGCGATTAAATAATGTGGTTGTCGTAAAGGAAGGCTCGACGTTTTCGGATGTGGTAGCAATTTTGAAAAAGAATGATCATATTTCAAGAACCAATTTCGATCTCTCTGGAGTTACTGCGCTTTATCCAAAAATTAGTAAGTCGCTCGAAGGTTCGTTATTCCCCGCGTATTATTCTTTTGAATCAAATACTTCGCTTGCAGATGCGATTTCGACCATGGTTGATAAAGCGAAGTCTGAGTATGCAGCTTTGGGTATTGCTGCAGGACTTGGTAAATATTCGTCATACGATCTTCTCAAAATAGCCTCCATGGTTCAGGTCGAAGGCGACCCAAAAAGTTTTGCAAAGGTTGCGCGTGTTATATACAACCGACTGGAAATAGGCATGCCCCTTCAATTGAATTCGACGGTGCAATACGCGGCCAATCTGCGCGGCAAAATTACACTTTCAAATAAAGCGACCCAGATTAATTCGCCATACAACACTTACCGCAGGGTCGGACTTCCACCGACTCCGATTTCAAACCCAAGCAGAGATGCCCTCAAAGCTACGATGAAACCTGCCAGCGGGGATTGGTTGTATTTCATTACAGTTGCTCCGGGGGATACCAGATTCACCAAGGATTTCAAGGAGTTCTCGCTTTGGAATACCGAATTCAATAACAATGTTGCGAATGGGAAATTCAAATGATTAAGGCCGCGGTATTGGGATCTCCTATAAGTCATTCACTCTCTCCTAAGATACATAAAAAGGCTTATGAAGTTCTTGGATTAAATGGCGATTATTCTGCAATCGAAATCAATGAGAGTAATTTTGCAGAGTTCTTCGCTAAAGAACAGAGTGCGGACTGGAATGGCTTCTCGTTAACGATGCCGCTAAAAGAGGTTGCCTTTCTATTCTGTTCCCAAATTTCAGAATTCGCGCTTCGCACTAATTCTGCAAATACTTTAATTAACAACTCTGGTGTCTGGTCTGCTACATCTACTGATTACTTGGCTTTTGAGAATTTACTTGTCGTTGATCCAAGTGCTGCGGTGGCAATTATCGGTGGTGGTGGTACTGCTAGAGCAGCGGCTGGGGCTCTAAATTCCAGGTTGGAAAAGTTGGATGTATTGCTACGCAATACGCAACGAGTGTCGGCACTTCAAAAGGCTGCTCCAGATTTAGAAATTAATGTAAAAAGTATGGACTCAAATCTCTCAGGATACGACTTGGTTATTCAAACAACTCCCGCTGGAGCTTTTGATCAGTACGTAGCCGGCGCCACAATTAAGGGAACACTTATGGAGTGCATCTATAACCCTTGGCCGACGCAACTTGTAACTTCTGCTTTGGCAAATGGCAACAAAGTGATCTCGGGCGCAGAATTATTGGTGGAACAAGCCCTATTTCAAATTCAATTATTTACGGGTATGGATTTTGATTTCCCAAAGATGAGAGCCACTCTGCTTAATTATCTTGCTCAAAATTAGGCTGTCCACAAGCGCTTATCTATGGCACTTGCCACCTGTAGGTTGCTTGGATGCAATATTTTCGTTTTTCACTTTTCGCTCTCTTTGCTATCTTTATATCAATTAGAGATTTGCAAACTCATCTCATAAAAAACAGAACTCTGATCCTCTTTGCGATTTGTGGTTCTTTTGTGGCATATCCATTGCGACCAATTTGGTTTGTTTACACAACCGTTATTACGCTGTTGCTACACGGAGTGGCTCGCGGAAAAATTGGAGCAGGGGATCTAAAGCTATTTTGGATCTTGTTGATTTGGAGCAAAGGTTTCGATAGTTGGCTCAATAGCTTTATGGTTTCTTGGATCTTGGGTGGTCTATTCAGTATTGGGCTCTGGCTATTGCGAAGTGAGCGAAAATCGAATATTCCTTTTGCGCCATTCATTTTTATCGGATTCATAAGCGCAATCTAGGGTTATTTCGAGCGAGTGGACCAAGGTTTCTGCCACAATAGGGTTCTGCGATTTTCTAGTCGCTATACATACGGCTATTTAGGAGTTATCGAATGATTCGTTGGTTAACAGCTGGTGAGTCACACGGTCCTGCGCTAAATGCAATTCTTGAAGGCATGCCAGCTCATATTGAGATCACCAAAGAGATGATTGATGCGGATTTACAACGGCGTCGATTAGGTTTTGGACGTGGAGCACGACAGAACTTCGAAGCAGATTTAGTTTCAATTTTAGGCGGAGTACGCCATGGACAATCTCAAGGCGGTCCGATAGCACTTCAAATTGCAAATTCTGAATGGCCGAAGTGGTCCAAAGTTATGGCGCCCGAGAAAGTAGATGCACAAGAGTTGAGCGAACTTGCTCGCAACGCGCCACTCACCAGACCTCGACCAGGTCATGCTGATTTAGTTGGAATGCAAAAATATGATTTTGATGATGCCAGACCGATCTTAGAACGAGCAAGTGCAAGAGAAACCGCAGCCCGGGTTGCACTAGGCGCGATAGCTCGTGCATTTTTAGAACAGAGCGTCGGCATTAAAATTATGAGTCACGTACTTTCTATTGGAAGTGCATCTGCTCCGCTAGATTACGAGCTCCCAAGTTACGAGAAAAAAGCTGATATTGATGCCGATCCGGTGCGAGCAGCAGATAAAGACTTAAGCGCCGCGATGGTTGCAGAGATTGAAAGTGCACATAAAGATGGCGACACACTTGGTGGTGTTGTAGAAGTTTTAGCCTTTAATTTGCCGGTCGGATTGGGCTCTCATACACATTGGGATCGTAGGTTAGATTCAAAATTAGCTGGCGCTTTGATGGGAATTCAGGCAATTAAGGGCGTAGAAATTGGTGACGGTTTTGAATCCGCAAAGCGCCGTGGTTCAAAAGCGCATGATGAAATTGAAAAGAATTCCGCGGGCAAAATTGTAAGACGCACTGATCGTGCAGGCGGTACAGAAGGTGGCATAAGTAATGGTGAAATTCTCCGCGTTCGTGCGGCAATGAAACCAATTTCAACCGTACCGAAAGCGCTAGACACTATTGACACTTCAACTGGCGAAGCTGCGAAAGCAATAAATCAGCGTTCAGATGTTTGCGCGGTTCCGGCTGCTGGAATTGTGGCAGAGGCAATGGTGGCACTCGTGCTGGCTGATGCTGTTATTGAAAAGTTCGGTGGCGACAGCGTTGGTGAAGTTAAACGTAACTACGAAAATTTTGTTGCAAATCTAGGAATCGCGTAATGCCCAAGGCGGTTCTTATCGGTCCGCCTGGTGCGGGGAAATCTTCTGTGGGAAGGCAATTAGCGAAGCTTTTGTCCTGCGAAATTCTCGACACAGATTTAGAAATCGAGAAACGAAGCAATAAGAAGATTGCAGAGATATTCACGGAGGATGGAGAACCTGCCTTTCGGGCAATTGAAAAAACTGTTGTACTTGAATCCTTGGCTAATGCAACAGGTGTAATCGCTCTCGGCGGAGGATCCGTTCTAGATAGTGATGTTGCAAATAAATTAACCGCGGGTTTGATTCCGGTGATTTATTTGGAGGTTTCAATTTCGCAGGCCGCACCTAGAGTTGGCTTCAATAAAGAGCGACCGCTTCTTGCAATGAATCCAAGACAACAGTGGATGGCGTTGATGGAGAAACGTCGGGGAATTTATGAAAGTTTGGCAACACTGAAAGTGTCTACTGATAACCGTAAACCGGCTGAGGTCGCTCATGAGATTGCCGAAGCGATTGGTGCGCAATTATGAATAGTATAAAAATAAAGGCGGAACACGATTACGTTGTGCATCTTGATAGCAATTGGCGTGAGAGTCTGCGCGAAATAGCGCAAAAGCACGAAAAAACTCTAGTACTTGTGCCTCATGATTTGTTCGATCTTTTTGGCTTGGATGATTTAAGTATTGCTTCAATCAAAGTTGTGGCAACGCCAAGTGGTGAGGCTGCAAAAACAACTGCATTCCTGGCAGAGATGTGGGATGAGTGTGGAAATTATGGTTTAACTAGAAGTGACTGCATTGTTGGAATTGGTGGCGGTTCAACTACAGATTTAGCAGGTTTCGTTGCCGCCACTTGGCTGCGGGGAATTTCTTGGTATGCGATTCCAACTTCATTAGCCGGCATGGTCGATGCCGCTATCGGCGGTAAGACCGGTATCAATAGTGAGTATGGCAAGAATTTAATTGGATCTTTCCATTCACCACAATCGGTAATAGTTGATACGACCTTTTTATCTACGCTCTCGGAGCGCGATTTCAATGCCGGGCTAGCTGAAGTTATAAAGGCGGGTTTTATCTCTGATCCAAAGATTCTCGAACTAGTGTCAGATCCAACTGAAAATATTAAAGAGCTGATCTGGCGCAGCATTGATGTTAAAGCATCAGTGGTTAGCGCAGATTTCAAAGAAGGCCGACTTCGTGAAATTTTGAATTATGGACATACCTTGGGGCATGCCGTTGAAAAATTGGAAGATTACAAACTTCGTCATGGCGAGGCAGTGGCTATTGGCTTAGTTTTTGCTGCGGAATTGAGCAATGTAATCGGCAAGTTAGATGCGCAAATTGTCGCGCAGCATCGCAAATTGTTGCTGGATCTTGGGCTACCGATCACATACAACGCCTCGGCGCTGCCAAATTTATTGGAGCTAATGGCGGGGGATAAGAAATCACGTGGATCGCTTCTGCGTTTCATCGGATTAGAAGATATCGCCAAACCTATTTGGATAGAGAACGTTACTAACGACCAGATTACGCGCGCTTATGAGAGAATTTCTTCATGAAAGTTCTAGTCTTGAACGGTCCAAATTTAGGACGATTAGATCTACGAGATTCAAAGATCTATGGTGACCTTGATTTTGCTGCACTTACAAAGCTGATAGTTGCTTCTGGAATTGAAGTTGGCATTGAATGCGATGTTCGACAGAGCGATAGTGAAGTTGAAATGATTTCTTGGTTACATGAAGCTGCAGATCAAAAGATTCCAGTAATCATTAACCCCGCTGCGTTTACTCATTACTCGTATGCAATACGCGATGCTGCCGATATGGTTTCAGCACCGCTCATAGAAGTACATTTATCGAACCCGATGTCACGCGAAGAATTTCGTCATACCTCGGTGATTTCAGGGGTTGCAGATGGAACCATTGCTGGTTTTGGTCCGGATTCTTATCGCCTTGCACTTATAGCGGTGTCGCGAATGGTTAAGAGCTAACCACCAGGTCAGGTATTCTTTACCCCTTACCTCCGCGGAAATGGATTTTTATCATGGCAACAACAAACGATCTTAAGAACGGCATGACCCTAGATATCGAAGGTCAACTATGGAACGTCGTCGAATTTCAACACGTGAAGCCAGGAAAAGGTCCAGCGTTCGTTAGAACCAAACTCAAATCAGTAACCACTGGAAAAGTAATTGATCGTACTTTGAATGCTGGCGTTAAAGTTGATGTTGCTGTTCTAGAAAAGCGGGATATGACATTTCTTTATCGCGATGGTGACGATTTTGTATTTATGGATCAAAAAACTTTCGACCAGATGAATATCTCTGAAGCAATTGTCGGGGATGCAGCCGATTACATGTTAGAAAACTGCGAAGCCAATGTAGCTATTCACGAAGGTAATCCGCTATACATCGACCTTCCAGCATCTGTTGAATTAACGATTACGTACACCGAACCTGGTTTACAAGGGGATCGTTCTTCAGGTGGTACAAAGCCAGCAACGCTAGAAACTGGAATAACAGTTCAAGTGCCACTATTCATTAAGCAAGACGAAAAAGTTCTTGTTGATACTCGCACTGGGGCTTACCTAGGCCGAGCCAACTAGTGAGCGCACGCCGTAAGGCGCGCAAGCGTGCTTTAGATTTCTTATACGAAGCAGATATTCGTGGTGCAAGAGCGCTCGATCTTCTAGGTAGCAGACCTGCCGAAGAACTTTCACAAGGTACTTATGTGGCCGAACTCTTATCTGGAGTAGAAGAGCACCGAATCAAGATTGACGAATTGATAACAACTTACGCCCAAGGTTGGGATATGGACCGGATGCCGGCGATTGATCGCAATATCTTACGGATTGCTCTTCTTGAGATTCTTTGGAGAGATGAATTAGACGATCAGATTGCGGTCTCTGAAGCTATTGAAATTGCTAAAGAAATTTCTACAGATGATTCTGCAAACTATATAAACGGAGTTCTGGGGAGAATAATCATTCTCAAGCCCTCATTTGCGCTTTAAGATCAAGCCTTTTGCAATTAACCATTCAAAGGTAGTTTCTTCATCTCTATTTACGAGAAGCGCGAGCGTTGTGAGATCAGAGCTGCGAATAGATAGAACTTCACCATTCCAATCGCGTCGTTTAGCGCAAATCAAGGTGGCGAAATTTCTAACGGTATCCATTCCTGGTTCTTGCCCATTTGAATTATTCGTAGCTCGGATATCGAGCGTTATTTTCTCAAGTGTTGGCTATGAATATTCGTGGTGTAGCCCTAGGAGTTCATCCAGCGGAACTTGATAGAAATTGGCGAGGTTAATTGCCTTTTTTATCGAAAGAGCTCGGTCGCATCGTTCATATGATCCAATCACCACCGCCTTCCAGATTCCTGCGGAGGCTATTTCGACATCGCGGAGTGTCATGCCCTTGGATTTACGTACTGCCTTAATAGATGCTGCAATTTCTTCGATTGAACGTTCGGGAATTATTATCATTAGGCGAGAATAGGCTCGGGGTGTTTCAAATGGATTTGGTCATCCACAGGTGGTATCTTTTCCTCGCCCGAGAGGCAAGAAAGTCCTTTAACGATCCGTCCAGAGAGGCGGCGAAGGAGAAAAAATGGCTACAGTCCTGGACGCCGGCGAAATAGGCCGTGCACTTAAGCGCATTGCACATGAAATCATTGAACATAATCACGGTTTAGAAAACGTTGTTCTACTTGGCATTCCCACGCGTGGTGCATTTCTTGGCGAACGCATCGCACAATTTTTAGGGGAGATTCAATCTCCGGTTCCTGTCGGAACTCTAGATATAACTTTGCATCGCGATGATCTTCGGATGCGACCACCAAGGCCTCTGCTTCCAACGTTAATTCCCGCGGGTGGCATAGAAGGTAAAGATGTAATCCTGGTAGATGATGTTCTCTTCTCTGGACGAACAATCCGTGCCGCGCTAGATGCGCTTGGCGAAATCGGTAGACCAAAGACCGTTCAGCTCGCTGTCTTAGTGGATCGCGGACACCGCGAACTTCCAATTCGGGCCGATTATGTTGGAAAAAATATTCCTACCGCAGCATCTGAAACCGTACGAGTGCAATTGAGTGAGATTGACGGTCAAGATGGCGTTGAGATTGTTGCAGGTGCCTAAATGAAGAAGCATCTTCTATCAATCGCAGATTTATCAGCGAGCGATGCGATCGAGATCTTGAATACAGCAAGTGAATTATCGAAGATTTCAGATGGCCCAATGAAGAAACTTCCAACCCTTCGCGGTCGCACTGTGGTAAATCTCTTTTTCGAAGATTCAACACGTACAAGAATTTCATTCGAATCTGCGGCGAAACGTTTGTCGGCAGATGTCATTAACTTTTCAGCAAAGGGATCCAGCGTAAGTAAAGGCGAGTCACTTAAAGATACCGCGCAGACTTTGCAAGCGATGGGAGCAGATGCCGTTGTTATTCGTCACGGTGCTTCTGGTGCCGCGCAAAGACTCGCAGATTCTGGGTGGATAAGTGCTTCGGTCATTAACGCTGGGGATGGAACCCATGAACATCCAACTCAAGCGCTATTGGATGCGTACACAATTAGAAGTAAGTTCCCGCAATTTCAAAGTGACTTCAAAGGTCTAAAGGTTGCAATCGTTGGTGACATTCTTCATTCACGAGTAGCACGTAGCAATGTACTTTTGCTGACAAAACTTGGTGCACACGTAACTTTGGTCGCACCACCAACTCTGATTCCAGTTGGCGTCGAAGATTGGGACGTGGATGTTAGTTACGATTTAGATTCAGTAATTGGTGAAGTTGATGTTTTGATGGCGCTACGCGTACAGGCCGAGCGAATGGCCGACTCCTTTTTTCCATCGGTCCGTGAATATTCCCGTGGTTACGGTTTAGATGCAGTTCGATTAAATGCACTCAAGGATTCTGCAATCGTGATGCATCCAGGTCCGATGATTCGGGGATTAGAAATTTCTGCCGAAAGCGCTGATTCGCATAAATCTGTTGTACTGGCGCAGGTGGCAAATGGAGTTTTAGTTCGCATGGCTGTCCTATATCAATTACTTGGTGGCGCTGCGCTTACCGGAGAGGTGAGTGCTTAAATGGAATTCACAATCACGAATGCACGTTTGCTCGACGGGTCGGTTGTAGATGTTTCAGTTGCAAATGGTGTCATCACTGAAATCGGATCAGGCATAAAAGCCAAGAAAGTCATTGATGCAGATAAAAATTTATTGGTACCTGGGCTAGTTGATTTACACACGCATCTGCGCGAACCAGGACGCGAGGATTCTGAAACAGTTGCAACCGGAAGTATGGCGGCAGCTAAGGGTGGATACACGGCGATTTCGGCGATGGCTAACACTTTTCCAGTAGCAGATACTGCGGGAGTTGTTGAACAAGTATTCCGATTAGGACAAGAAGCCGGTTATTGCGATGTTTTCCCGATTGGTGCCGTCACGCAAGGACTAAATGGTGAATCACTTGCAGAGCTTGGTGCGATGGCAAACTCAAAAGCTCGAGTGCGGATTTTTAGTGATGACGGCAAATGCGTCTCTGATCCATTATTGATGCGACGTGCTTTGGAATACGTAAAGACTTTCAATGGGATTATTGCTCAGCATGCGCAGGAACCTGCGCTAACAGTTGGTTCGCAAATGAACGAAGGAATAGTTTCTTCTAAGTTAGGCCTAGCAGGTTGGCCCGCAGTCGCCGAAGAAGCAATTATTGCCCGCGATATTCTCTTAGCCGAACACGTGGGAAGTCGACTACATATCTGTCACCTAACAACTGCAGGTGGCGTTGAACTAGTGCGCTTCGCCAAGTCAAGAGGAATAAGCGTTACTGCTGAAGTAACACCGCATCACTTACTTCTTACTGATGAACTAATCGCAAATTATGATCCAGTTTTTAAAGTTAATCCGCCACTTCGAACCGAGAAAGATGTTATTGCACTTCGGAAAGGGTTGGCTGATGGAACAATTGACATTGTAGGAACGGATCATGCGCCACATCCAACCGAGGATAAAGATTGCGAATG